>JBGVTM010000294.1 GCA_041862535.1 Candidatus Neomarinimicrobiota bacterium
ACCATCGTGCTGGCGAGTTGAATCGTCCCAAGGAGGCGATAATGGAACGAGCAGTATTTGACCAGAAGTATCGCAAGCGTCTTGAAAAACTGTCCACAACCAATGTCTCTGACGCCCTTGACAAGGCTGGTATCCGGGGAGCGGTGATCGGGATTCGGCCCGTTTTCGGCATGCCGAAGGTGGTCGGTTTGGCTGTGACCATCAAGATTATGGCGGCGGGAATGACAAGGTCAAAGCATCACCTGGGAATTGAGGCCATCGCTTCGGCTCAGAAGGGAGATGTGATTGCCATCGACAATCGTGGGGATATCCAGAACAATTGCTGGGGAGAGATTCTGAGCTGTGCGGCCAAAATGAAAGGGGTCTCGGGTGTCGTCGTAGACGGGGCTGCCAGGGATGTGGACGAGTGTGAGGACATGGGATTTCCCGTGTTTGCCCGTGGGGTTGTCCCCATCACTGCCAGGGGACGCATCATGCAGGAGGACTTCAATTGCATGATTCGTCTCGGTGATGTTCAGGTCAGACCTGGTGATGTCGTGGTTGGGGACATCAACGGCGTGGTCGTGATACCGCCAGAGAAGATCGAGGAAGTGTTGGTCGAGGCCGAAAAAATCATGGAGAAGGAGGCAAACATGAAAAAGGATATCCTGGCCGGTCGCGACATTATGGAGGTGGACAAGAAGTACAGTTATGAACAGATGTTGCAGAAAGAATAGCGCAGTAAGGAGGGCATGCAATGGCGTCCAAAACACTTGACCCTACCTTTGTAAAGAAGTTTGAATCTCTGTCCACCCCCACCATATCTGACGCTCTTGATAGGCTTGGTTTTGCGGGGGGGTGTCAGGGTATTGTACCGATCTGCTCAGGAGTGAAGATGGCTGGGATTGCGTACACGATTCGGTACGTACCCGTGGGTGCGGTCAAAGGGACCGTCGGAGATTACATGGAGGATCTCTCGCCGGGGGATGTGGTTGTCCTGGATAACAACGGCAGGACCGACTGTACGGTATGGGGAGATATTCTGACGGTGACTGCCAAGATGAAGGGCATTGCAGGAACGGTCATAGACGGCGTCTGCCGGGACGTTCACCTCATTATCGAAGAAAAATATCCGATCTTTGCGCGAGGTAGATTTATGATGACGGGTAAGGATCGTGTCATGGTCGAGGCGACGCAGGTCACTGTATCTATCGGAAAGGTTCAGGTTAAGCCTGGAGACGTCCTGGTCGGTGACGATAGCGGAGTGGTAGTGGTGCCTCAGGAAATGGCGCAACAAGTTTTAGAGATTGCACAGGGGATAGAAGAAGCGGAGAATTCAATTATTGATGCAGTGCGTAATGGCATGACCCTGACAGAGGCGCGCGCGAAGTTTGGTTATCACACCTTGCAGTCAAAGGATAGATAGAGTTTAGTTTTAAAAGTATCGCTCACATGGCAAGAATGGGTCAACCACAATCTCTGTAAAGTTGACGGGTTTTTAGAAAGGTGATATTAGGGGTACACCCGCTGCATACCATTATCGATACTCTCAATCTCGCGGAATGATAAACTCCGCCATGATGGGCTGGGAGCTCATTCGGCGGTTAGTTCCTGTCCAAGAGAGGATCAGATGCCTGTAGATCAGACTATACCCTCTGATGTGCTGATCATCGGAGCTGGCAATGCCGGACTCAGGGCGGCCATTGAAGCTGCCGGCCTGGGTGCTCGAACGGTTGTGGTCACCAAAGGTCCCTTTCCAAGTGGTGCCTCCGCAGTGGCCGGAGGTCTGTTACAGGCCAGCTTCGATCCCCATGACAGCAAAGACATCCATTTCCGCGACACCGTTGAGGGAGGTTGGTATCTTAATAATCAAAGACTTGTTCGGATTGTGGTTGATAATGCCCCCGACCGGGTGCTCGACGTTGAGAGGTTCGGACATGTTTTCGACAAGGGAACTGTGGCTCGATACGCGTTAGCTAAGCTCGGAGGCTACTCTGTACCGAGGGGTGTTATGGGAGGTATTAGTGGGAATCTCCAGAAGGTCTTGTTCATGGAAGCTGTACGCAGAGCTGCCGAGTTCCACAATGAGGTAATGATCACCAGGCTCCTTACTGTAGACGCAGCGGTAGTGGGGGCCACTGGACTTGAGATTACGACTGGTCGTTTCCTACTTTTTGCTGGGAAGACCGTGATCCTGGCCCCAGGGGCAGTCGGGAGATTGTGGAAGGTAACTGCAGACACCAAGAGTGCGACCGGAGATGGATTTGCGCTGGCCAGACATGTTGGAACGAAGATGATCAATATGGAAATGGTACAGTACATTCCTCTCACGTTCATCTACCCTGAGTTCGCCAAAGGCAATACGTTGGGGGAGGCCTCGACGGTTGGAAAGGGGACCATTTACAAGAACCGCTACGGTGATCGGTACATGGAGAAGTATGATCCAGAGCGGCTCGAGACCACCACTAGGGACATAGCTGCCCGTGCGAACTATCTGGAGATTAAGGAGGGCAGGGGGACCGATCACGGCGGCATCCTGGTTGATCCTACCCAGGTCAATCCTGAGGACAGCCTTTACAGCAGGGATCGACTCCCTGAGCGCTGGCGGATGCTCTGCGACTTTTATGGCGAGGCAGCAGCAAATCTGCAAGAGCCTTTTGAAGCGAGCCCAGCGGCCCTCTATATCATGGGGGGAATTGAAATAAACGAGAGGTGTGAGACCTCCACGGAGAATCTGTACGCCGTTGGTGAAGCGGCGGCCAATGTTCACGGAGCGAACCGGCTGGGTGGGAATGCCCTTATTGAGCTGCAAGTCTTTGGGAAGATAGCGGGCGAGGAATGCGCTCGGAAAGCAAAGGAATTGTTGATGCGGCCATCTCCCCATGATCAGGTAGAACAGGAATACGGACGAGTCATGGGTCTTTTGGAGAGCAAAGAGGGCAATCAGCCTCTTGTACTGAAGAGGAAACTCCAGGAGTTGATGTGGGATAAGGTAGGCATTGTCAAGAACGGGGTCGAACTGCAGGAGGCTATCGGCGAGATTACGGAGCTCAAGAAAGCAGCCCAGACTTTGCGTCTGCACTGCAACACGAAGGTTTACAATGCGGAGTGGGTTGAGGCCCTAGAAGTATCCAATATGGTCGAAGTAGCTGAAATGATAGCCCGCTCTGCCTTGTTGCGGGAGGAGAGTAGGGGGGTGCACTACCGGACCGATTTTCCCCATCGTGATGACGAGCATTGGTTGAAGGAGACGGTGGTGCAGGAGGTGGAGGGGAGACTGCAGTTGATGACTCAACCTGTGAACCTTATCGAGCTCACACCAACAGGACAGGCGTGATGAAAGACGGTGTGATCAAGGCTAAGATTTTCAGGTTTGATCCTAGCCGCGATGCGGCCCCACGATACGAGACCTACGAGGTCCCCAGGAAAGAGGAGGGCATGCTGGTGGGTGATGTTCTCATGTACATCTACGAGAACATCGATCCGAGCCTTGCTTTTCGGTGGGAGTGTCGAGCCCGACAATGCGGGGCATGCGGAGTGATGATAAACGGTCGCCCCGGCCTGATCTGCAAGGAACGTGCCCCCGACGTGATGCTTTTGGAGCCTTTGTGTGTCCGTCCAGTAATCAGAGACTTGGTCGTCGATATCGGTCGTGTTGCCGATCGGCTGAACCCCTGGTTCGAAATGGAAAAGCCCGGTTCTCAGGAGGCCCAGGTGTTTCCGGAAGAGAATCGGAAGGCCTATCGACAGGCTGAAGCCTGCATCGAATGCTATATGTGCGAAGCCATGTGTGCGGTGAAGAGTACCAACCCTGACGCAATCAAAGAGTTTGCCGGACCACGTAGCTTTGCACGGCTCAGCCGGAACATTTACTACCCCCGGGACGAGGCAGATTGGGTCGAAATTGGCGCAGAATACGGCCTTTTCAATTGCGTTGTGTGTCAATTTTGTAACGAAGTTTGCCCAAAAGAAGTGAATCCTGCTGACATCATCGCTGAGCTCGAATATAGAGTAGTGGGCAGAAACATCGATGTCACTGGGGTACGTAAGGTCAAGGCCTGGACGGACTCCATTAGAAGAACAGCAAGAGCTGAAGGTGTGAGGATACGGTTGAAAGCGAAGGGACTGGGTGCCTTGACTGATGTCTCTCAGGCCGTTCGTCTGGCTCTTAGGAAAAAACTGCCGTGGCCTTTCCGCAGACCGAAGGGTGTCGA
>JBGVTM010000295.1 GCA_041862535.1 Candidatus Neomarinimicrobiota bacterium
GTCTCCGGAATCGCTGGTGTCTCCTGGAGAATGTCAATGAGGGGGAAGCGATCCTCCATGCGGATAGCCATAAACATACGGGGCATAAGGGGAAAGTGAAAAGCCACATGGAACTCATCTCCATCGCCAAGATAGGCCACTGCGTCTTCTGGCCACTGGTTGGCTTCTGCCAGAAGCATGCGATTCACGAATTTCCCATCGACGTGCTTGCGTAGCTCCTTCAAGAAAACGTGTGTTTCGGGTAAGTTCTCACAATTGGTGCCTTCTCGCTCGTAGAGATAAGGCACCGCATCAGCCCGGAGTCCATCAACTCCGAGCCTCAGCCAGAAATCTATGATTCTGAAGATAGCCCGTCTAACGGTGGGATTATCATAATTTAGGTCAGGCTGGTGTGAATAAAAGCGGTGCCAGTAGTATGCCTTGGCTACATGATCCCATGTCCAGTTAGAGTATTCGGAGTCCTTAAAAATGATGCGAGCGTCTTGGTACTTTTCTGGTGTGTTGCTCCAAACGTAAAAGTCACGCCAGCGGCTTCCTGCTGCTGCCCGTCGGGCTCGCTGGAACCAGGGGTGCTGGTCAGAAGTGTGGTTAAGGACTAGCTCTGTGATGACACGCAGGCCTCGTTGGTGTGCTTCATCCACAAAAGTCCTAAAATCGTGCATGTTGCCATAGGCGGGTTGGATGCTGGTATAATCGGAGATGTCGTAACCATCATCCTTCAAGGGTGAAGGATAAAACGGGAGCAACCAGAGGGCTGTAACTCCTAAATCTTCAAGGTAATCGAGCCTCTCTGTAAGACCTAAAAAGTCGCCCACACCATCACCCTGGCTGTCGGAGAAGGCACGAATGTGAAGCTCATAGACTATAGCATCCTTATACCAAAGAGGCTCATCACTGAACGGCGCTGGTTCTGTACGACTTCGTTTCTTCATATCCTAGTCACCAAGCATTGTATGTATTCCAGCAAATCCTTAAAGTCAAGCGGTTTGACCAACAGCCCGCTGGCCCCGTGTTTCATGCTGTGCCGTTGAATAGTCGGGCTGCGCCGGGCCGAGACCACGATGAAAGGCGTCTTGGCCTTGTGCAACTCTTCGCAGCGTTCCCAGATATGCCGGTCAAACCCGGAGATGTATATCAGGGAAAGTGCGATTTTCTCCTTCCCTTGAATAGCCTGGTCCAGTTCCTCCAGACTGGCAGCAGCGAGTGTCTGGTAATCTGCTTGTCCAAGTTGCTGCGACAAAAATTCCAGGTTACCGCGGTTGCTATCCACTAGCAAAATTATTGATTTTGCACTCATTGTTCAGTCAGATTGTCTCCCGGCAGTGGCGTCCACCTCCCTGCCCTTTCATTAGGTATATTTGCGCCTCGGCTTAAATCCCCTTGAATAACATATGATATAGCATTTGAATATAATTTTCCCCTCTACATATAATAATCAAAGTCTCGCTCCGTGCGCACCCGCCGACGCATACGGAAGACGTGAGCGGGGACGATTTGCGAGTTGAGTTCAACGTAGTTTCGCGACCCCTGCCAGAGATAGCGGGCATCGCTCAAGAGGTCGTGCATCTGGTAAGGCTTTTGGGGGTCAATGCCCAGTTCCTCCAGAGGAAACTCTACCCAGCCGGATTGGGTATGGTGTGGATCCAGGTTCACCACCACCAGGACAACGTTGGAGAGGTCATCGGTGCGCTTGCTGTAGCAAATTAGCTGCTCGTTGTCTACCTCGTGGAAACGAAGGCTCCAATCGCTGTGAAGGGTGGGGTTCTCCTGCCGAATCCGATTGACCCGGGCGACGAAATCCTTCAGGCTATCAGGCCTGGCAATGTCCCAGTTTTTGCTCTCGTATTTTTCTGAGTCGAGATACTCTTCGCTTCCCGGTTCCCTGGGACGATTCTCACAGAGCTCAAAAGCTGGGCCATAGATGCCATAGTTGGCTCCTAAGGTAGCTGCCAGGACCAATCGGGCCATAAATGCTGGTTGTCCGCCAAACTGAAGATACTCGGTCAAAATGTCC
>JBGVTM010000296.1 GCA_041862535.1 Candidatus Neomarinimicrobiota bacterium
GGCAGGTCCACCTTGTTGATCACCGGCACCAGCTGCAGGTCGTTCTCGATGGCCAGGTAGGCGTTGCTCACCGTCTGGGCCTCCACTCCCTGGGCCGCATCCACCAGCAGCAGGACCCCCTCACAGGCGGCCAGGCTGCGGGAGACCTCGTAGGTGAAGTCCACGTGGCCGGGCGTATCGATGAGGTTGAGGACGTAATCCTGCCCATCAGTATGCCGGTAGACCATCCGGATGGGGTGGGCCTTGATAGTGATGCCCCGCTCCCGCTCCAGATCCATGTCGTCCAGCACCTGGGCCTGCATCTCCTTGTCGGCCAGGGTATGGGTCAGCTCCAGGAAGCGGTCAGCCAGGGTGGACTTGCCGTGGTCGATGTGGGCAATAATGCAGAAGTTGCGTACCAGCGGATCAGCCATCGAGGCAAATTTAGCCGGGTAAGGAGAACCTTACGAAGGGAAAAGAAGATTAACGAATTTCTTATGCCCTGGGTCGAGGTATATACCCTAATAAAAAGGCCCGGGTGCCGTTCCGGGATACTGTCTTTTCCTATCGGCGGCTATCAGTCTCACCTTATTGACTTTTCACCACGGGTACGATCAAGCCATTGATCCCGTGCCGGATCATAATTGGGATTGGGGGCCGGCATCCGGGCATCGATCGACTGGCGCCATTGATGGAGCCGGTCCCGCAGCTGAGCCGCAGTATCCGGACGTTCGGCAGCCAGGTCGCGAGTCTCGCCCAGGTCTTCGGCCAGGTTGAAGAGCTCCAGCCGGCCATCTTCGAAGTATTCGATGAGTTTGTAGTCACCGACCCGGACGGCCCCGGAGGGAGAAGTGGGTCCGGAAGGATGATAATGGGGATAATGCCAATAAAGGGCATCATGAGAAAGGCTGCGGCTGCCTGTCAGAATCCCGGCCAGGCTCAGGCCGTCGAGGTCGGCTCTTCCCCGGACCGATCCGCCCGCCAGCTCCAGCATGGTAGGATAAAAGTCCGGGCTACTGACCGGTACCTGGCAGTTAGAGTCGGCCTTGATCTTTGCCGGCCAGCGTACGATGAGCGGTACACGGATACCACCCTCATAGAGTGACGACTTACCGCTGCGCAGGGGGGCGTTGGAGGTGTGCCGGGTCTGGCCGCCGTTGTCGGAGGTGAAGAAAATAACGGTATCTCCGCCAGCCCCTGGCTTTCCAGCGCAGCCATGATGCGCCCCACGCCCTGGTATAACGCCTCGATCATAGCCGCGTAACCTGAGTTGCGATGTTCCCTCCCCGGCTGCTTATCCGCGTATTTAGCGAGCAGATCCGACCGCCCCTGGATGGGGCTATGGACGGCGAAGTAGGGCAGATACAGCAGGAAGGGGCGCGGTCGGCTATCTTCAATGAAATTTACCGCCTCCTGTGTGAGGCGATCGGTGAGGTAGAGCCCTGGCTCTCCTTTCGGCAGGGTGGGGATCGTATAGCGCTGGTTGGTATAGGGGTAGTAGTAGCTGGGGGGCTGACCCCTTTCGGTGCCGGCAATATTCAGGTCAAAGCCCTGTTTCTCCGGGTAGTAGGGCTCACCACCCAGATGCCACTTACCGATGCTGGCCGAGGCGTATCCCAGTTCTTTAAGGGCTTCGGCGATGGTGGTTTCTTCCAGTGGCAGCTGCTGCTTGAATCGGGGCACTTCCAGGGGATGCCAGGGCTGGTAGTGACCGGCGATCCAATCGGTAAGGTGCAGCCGGGCGGGATACTTGCCGGTGAGCACCGCCGCGCGGGTGGGCGAGCAAACCGGGCTGGCCGCATACGCCTGTGTGAACCGCATCCCCTGCCGGGCCAGGCGGTCGATGTTCGGTGTCTCGTAATAGTCACTGCCATAGCACCCCAGGTCGGTCCATCCCAGGTCATCCACCAGAATAAAGACGAAATTAGGGTGGCGCTTAACGGCACAGGCCACACTGCCTAAAGCCATTCCCAGGGCCCCGGCCCCGGCCAGCTGGAGAAAGCGCCGGCGACTCATGGCTCTTTCCCCCGGCCCCGGGAAGCGGCCGGCCAGGGTGGACTTCCCGTGATCGATAGGGGTAATAATACCGAAATTGCGCACCGGCTGATGTGCCATCGAATTGAATTTAGATGGGGAGGGAGAAGTGAATGAAGGGAAAATGAATGGGTGCCAGTAGTCTACTCATTTTGGGTGACCATTCCATAAGCATCCTATCTTAAAATCAGAAATCCTCCCTCCCAGCTCTCCCCAAAAAGAGCCTGACAGTGTGATTATAACAACTTCCGCTGTTTTTAAAGAGGCAAGCATAAGAGACGATGAGCAATAGGCGGAAAAGGAATTTTCATACTGAAAACCGAATGAATGGGATATGTGAAGCTAATTTGTAGTTCTAATTGCCAATCAGCTATATCTTCTAAATACTTGTAATCAAAATATTAAAGTAAAATTTTTTTTAAATTTTAATGTTTCCCTTGGATTTGAATTCCTTCGTAAACTTTTGCCCACTCGTATGCTTGAAGGGTGATCATGGGTTATCATTGCATTGTGCTGGTGAAGCAGGTCCCGGATACGGCCAACCTCAGCGGCGAGGTGATGCGGCCGGACGGCACCGTGAACCGGGCCAGGCTGCCCGCTATTTTCAACCCCGACGACAGGGTCGCCCTGGAGGTGGCGCTGCAGGTGCGGGATCAGCACGGCGGGACGGTGGAGGTCCTCACCATGGGGCCGCCGAAGGCCTCGGACATGCTGCGGGAGTGCCTGTACATGGGTGCCGATGCGGCCCATCTGGTCAGCGACCGCAAATTCGCTGGCGCCGATACCCAGGCCACCTCCTACGTGCTCAGCGAGGCGATTAAAAAGGTAGGCGATTTCGACCTGATCTTCGCCGGGCGCCAGGCCATCGACGGCGATACCGCCCAGGTGGGACCGCAAACGGCGGAAAAACTGGGGTTTCCCCAGATTACCTATGCCGCGGAAATCGTCGATTTACACGACGACAAGATCGTCGTCAAAAGGAGGATCGACGGCGGCTATGAAATATTGGAAAGTCCCTTGCCGGTGCTCATTACCGTGATCAAGGACGCGGCCACGCCCAGACCTTTCAAAGCAAAACAGGTCATGGCCGTCAAAAATGCCAAATCGCTGCTGGAGCTGGAAAAACTAACCGAAGCCAATTCGCTGCTCTACATCGACGATCTCAAAGCAGAGTATATTGCAAAAGACCTATACATCCCGACCTACACTTTCGACGACCTGGACGTCGATCCCGAGCGCTGCGGCCTGGCGGGCTCGCCCACCAAGGTGCACAAGGTGGAATACGTGGTCCTGGAAGGGGGCGAGCACGAAAAAATTGATCCGACGAAGGACGGTATCGGGCATCTGGTCGACAGTCTGGTGAGCGACCACATTTTTGGATGATGGCCTGAGATGGCAGAGCTGTCCACAGAAGTCTGGGTATTCGTAGAACAGCACGCCGGTAAGGCCGCCGACGTCAGCTTTGAACTGCTTTCGAAAGGCAGGAAGCTAACCGAAAAGTTGAACGGCACCTTAAAAGCGGTCGTTATCGGGCACCAATTGCAAGCCCTGGCCGGCGAGACCTTTCGCTACGGGGCCCAGGAAGTGCTGCTCGTTGATCATCCCGACCTGGAGAGCTACCAGACCCTGCCCTACAGCCGCATCATGAGCGACCTGGTGAGCCGGCACCAGCCGCGCATCGTACTGTATGGGGCCACTTTCGTCGGACGGGACCTGGCCCCCCGGGTGGCCTCCTTCACCCGCAGCGGATTGACCGCCGACTGCACCGACCTCCAGATAGCCAACGTGACCTACCTGCAGAAGG
>JBGVTM010000297.1 GCA_041862535.1 Candidatus Neomarinimicrobiota bacterium
AGGAACAGGATCGGTCCGGCGATGTCCTCCGGTGGTGGGATGCGGTCCAGGGGAATGCCGGCCTGCACCCGGGCCCGGAATTCCTTATCGGCAAACACGCCTGCGCACATGGGCGTATCCACCCAGCCGGGAGCCACGGCGTTGACCCGGATGTCAGGGGCCAGCTCCACCGCCAGGGACTTGGTGTAGGCGATGATGGCCCCCTTGGTGGCGGCGTAGTGGCTGTGGAAGGCCTCCCCCCGCTGACCAGCGGTAGAAGATACGTGAATGATGTTCCCCCGGCCCGCCCGCTTCATCACCGGCACCACCGCATCGGTGTAGTTGAAAACCGATTTCAGGTTCACGGCCATCGTCTCGTCCCAGGCCGCCTCATTGCCGGTGCCCGTTTCCAGATCCGTCCAGATGCCGGCGTTGTTCACCAGTACATCCACCCGGCCCAGCTCCCGCTCCAGCGACGCCACGTGCAACCTGGCGCTTGAGAAATCGGCGACATCCCCCTTCAGCAGGAGAGCGCTCCGCCCCAGCTGCTCCACCTCCGCCTTCACCGCCTGGGCCTCCTCATCGTGGGAGCGGTAGACCAGTCCCACGTGGGCGCCCGCCCGGGCAAACAGAACCGCACAGGCCGCACCTATACCCCGCGATGCACCGGTAATGAGCGCTACCTGGTCGTGCAGATCAATCATTGGTTCTCCCCCTAATTGAGCAAACCGATTTCTCATGACCCAACGCTATTATAGTCCCGACTTACTGGGCCACCTACCAGACGTAGGCCAACTCAAGCATGTGAAAATTGCCGCCTTTGGCCTTTTTCTTTACTTCGGGCGGCTCCGGGGGCGGGGGCTTTTCACGCAACCTGACCCAAGTGGGAATGGCTTTCGTAAAACTATAAGTAAGCGCTATCCCGCCCAGGATAATCGACTTTCGCGCCTCAAGCGCCAGGAACTCAGCCTGGATAACATTGAGATATGACCGCGTCAGTTCGCCGCTGTCAAAAATTATCAGCTTTGTCCGCCGTTGAAGCAATCCCAAATCCGGTGTCATCCACACGTAGCCGACCACGAGAGCCCAGTCATCAACAGCCCGTGGGCTTCTGGCATATTCCAAAGCCAGCCGGTTGACCCGGGCCTCTCCTGATCCCCGATAATAGACCCGCAGCAACTGGTCAAATATGCCGATAGAGAAGGGCCAGGGATCCTGATGACCCCTCTGGGTACTGGCGACCTGATAATTGCCGTAGCTGAAAGTCGTCCGTGCCGAATTGGCCGACCAACAGGTCCCGATGAGCTCTACATCAGTTTCATCCAGAAGAAAAGTGGTGAGCTTACCGAAAGGCTGGCCATGGTGATATGATTCGCCGCTTCCATCAATAGCCGCTGTCTTCAACCGTAGTATGAGGGCGGTTCTATCGGTAAGATCATACTGGACTACAGCCTTGACACACGCGCTTGCTATCGCTGGATTGAATCCGAAGCTGACTCCTTCATACCACTTTGCGGGTGCATAAATCCAGCCGTGTTTATATCCTGTCTCGATTGAGAAACGGGGTGAAAAGTCGACCTTCATTTCGGCGGCCCACCAGCGGTGCCAGAACTTCACTTCGGCACGATATTCTTCGCCCTCGATCTTCCAATCGACCATCCGCGTATCGGGTTGCCATCCAGCATGGGCCGCCAGGGAAATAGCCGGGCGGGGCCGAATAGCCAACGCCAAGGCGGCACCGGGTAACCAACCACCATCCATATGGGTTACAGCTATCTTGCCGCCGGCCGTGAGACGCCGCCCCCACAGGTGCCGACCAATCCCGACCGCAAACCGCTGAACAGCCCACCCCAGGGAAACCCGCTCCTCCAAGGAGGGACACACTCGCCCGTTGGCTGTAAGGTGGCTCAGCTCAAATCCCAAACACCCGCCCTCCGGGCCCAGGGGCACCTCAAAATAAGACCCATACTCAAACCTGTCCACCTGAGTCCGGTATTGAGTCCCCTCTTCCCGGTACACATCGTCATACGAGGATACGATTCGAATCCGCGGCTGAGATACCATTGGCAGCTGCAGGAGCTCTATGCTACCATCTTGCCACCCTTCCCTCGGAAGACCGGATGATGCAAATAGGTCCCGGGTGTCAATATCGAGCCACCCCTGAAGCACCTGGGAAGAGACCGGGCTGCTTAAAAGCAGAAAAACCAGCCCCCAACCCATCACGGTGTTGGGGGCTTTGACGAACCGATTAGGCACTTAAATATTGAACTGCCGAAACTACGGTCGATTCACCAGGGCCCAGGGAATTAACCTTGTCCGAGATAAATCAGCAGGTATCCGCTTATATATACCCCCTGAAAAGAACTCGAAAGGAATGACAAGCGGTTCCGCCTTGGCCTCCAGAAAGTCCTGTTCGGTTATACCGAACGTAGCTTTGAAGTCAGCATCCGAGGCGATGTCTGGCAGAAAACCATTGATGGACGGATTCGGGAAAACCCACTCGGCATAGGTCGCGGCATCGAACGTGATGATACCG
>JBGVTM010000298.1 GCA_041862535.1 Candidatus Neomarinimicrobiota bacterium
GTGGATCATCTTGGTACCGGTATCCGCCTGCTGGTAGTTATTGGTGAGCGCAACCGAATAGAACTCACCGATCGAATTATCGCCCTGCAGGATACAGCCGGGGTACTTCCAGGTGATGGCGGAGCCGGTCTCCACCTGGGTCCAGGAGATCTTGGAATTGATCCCCCGGGCAGCACCCCTTTTAGTGACAAAGTTGTAGATTCCGCCCTGGCCCTGCTTATCGCCGGGGTACCAGTTCTGGACGGTGGAGTACTTGATCTCGGCATTGTCCAGAGCGATGAGTTCCACCACCGCGGCGTGCAGCTGGTTCTCATCGCGCATGGGAGCGGTGCAGCCTTCCAGGTAGCTCACGTAGCTGGCCTCATCGGCTATGATCAGTGTGCGTTCGAACTGCCCCGTCATGGCCGCATTAATGCGGAAATAGGTGGACAGTTCCATGGGGCAGCGCACCCCCCTGGGGATATAGACAAACGAGCCGTCGCTGAAGACCGCCGAGTTCAGGGCGGCGAAGAAGTTGTCTGTGGGTGGCACCACTGAGCCCAGGTACTTCTTCACCAGCTCGGGATACTGCTGTACGGCTTCGGAAAAGGGACAGAAGATGACCCCCGCTTCGGCCAGCGCCTCCTGGAAAGTAGTGGCCACCGAAACACTGTCAAAGACGGCGTCAACGGCTACCCCCGCCAGGCGCTTCTGCTCCTGCAGGGGAATGCCCAGCTTCTCGTAAGTCTCGAGGAGCTTGGGGTCCACCTCGTTCAGGCTTTTGTAGGTGGGCTGCATCTTGGGGGCCGCATAGTAGACGATGCTCTGGTAATCGATAGGTGGGTAGTTAACATGGGCCCAGTGGGGCTCACCCCGTTCCGCGTACAGTTTGCGCCAATGTCGGTAAGCCTTCAGCCGCCACTGAAGCAGGAACTGCGGCTCGTGCTTCTTGGCCGAGATCCGCCGGATGACGTCTTCGTCCAGGCCGGGCGGGAGGGTCTCCTGCTCGATATCAGTGACGAAGCCGTACTTGTATTCCTGGCTGGTCAGCTTTTCAATAGTCTGGGATTCATCACTCATGATGCTGATCGCAGTTCCCGCCGTTGAATGATTCCGGGTGCTAGAGGTCTCCCCAGCTGCTAGGCCGAGTCCCGCCGGAGCAGGTAGGGCCGGATCACGTGCTCAAGCGTGAGGCGGGTGAAGACCGACTTGAGGGTGTGATCGATTACTTGCATGGGATTTCGAATATTACAGGAGCCCATCTGGGTGCAGTCATCTTCACTTACACAATCAACAATGCCCAACGGCCCTTCCATCCTTTCGAGGAATTGCCACAGATTCACGTCTGCGAGATCGGCTCTGAGCCGGTACCCGCCCTGCGCACCCTGGATGGGCTCCACGAAGCCTTTGTGGGCCAGCCGCTGCATTACTTTAGCCATAACCGGAAAAGGTATATCATAGGTGTCGGCGATTTCCCGCACCTTGGTGATGTCCTCGCTCGCAGCCTGGCTCAGGTGGCCGAGGGCCATGAGGGCATACTCGGTTTTGCGTGTTATTTTAAGCATAGCTAAATACGACCTTTTTAGTCTTGCTTAAATTATGACCATTATGGTCCGGTTACAAGAAATAAAGCACCTCGAGGGAAGTGGAGGGTGAAAAGATGTTAACTCAGAGGAGGTTTTCTACTTCCTCAGCGCGGCCTTGGCAAAGCGGGATTCGGGGATGGGCTGGTCGAAGACGATCTCGTCGATGATCCATTCGGTGCCCTGACTGTCGCGTTTCAGCTCGTCCTTGAACACCCACACTTTCGGATACCACCGGCCCTGGACCTGCATAACGTCTTCCGCCCGCGCCGACTTGAGCAGCTTGCCGCCCTTGGCCAGCAGCTCCTCCCGCATGGGCAGCAGCCACTCCTTGTCCACCCACTCCTTGCGAGTATGGTAGGCCATGCCCTCCCGCTTGGCGGTTAGGGTCATTACCCAGCTGTCCCGGCCATTCAGGACCTCCGAGCCTTCCACTACACCGTCGTAGGAATCAAGGAGAGATTGGTCTTCCATCATGTCCTCGTAGGAGAAATCCGAGCCCATGAGGGACTGGCGCAGCATGTGGCCGGATATCTGGATGATACGGTCGGCCTGGGGATTGTAGGTCCAGAGTTGATCGCCTAATTTTAACATTTTGGTGCCCGCCTCCCGTGGGGGATCCAGGTACTCGGTGAAGGCCTTATCGGTGCCCTGTACCCAGCTCCTGGAGGTGATGGTCCGGCTGGTGCGCCGGCCGTGCACCACCATCCGGCTGGTGACAATCTGGGTCTCAGC
>JBGVTM010000299.1 GCA_041862535.1 Candidatus Neomarinimicrobiota bacterium
GAATGGGTGGGACGAAGTCCGCCGACGGGCACGGGTATTTCTGATAACCACCAAAGACCAGGCGTCCATTAAACATTTCAACCACCATTGGGGATTAGGCATCCCTGCCAAAAACATCTGGACCCAGGAGCGGGCTCTAACGAAAGGGGAAATTGCAGCTCGCATCCTGAAAAAGTCCCGGAATGAACCCGAGAATCTCTTATTTGTCGACGATCATCCCGACCATCTCAAAGACGTTTCCACTACCGGGGCACGCTGCTTCTGGGCCTCATGGGGCTATCTGGGAGCGCAAGGCAAAACCCCAGCTGCCGGCAGCAATTTCATTAGCATCTCCAGGCTGGCGGAAATCCTGCCCTACCTCACCACGGATTAGGCCCCTTTAAGCAGGCCCACCCATCTTCGGCTGCACTCACTCATGATAAGTTTTTTCCGCAATTGTCGCTGCCTCCGCAAAGGAATCCTTTAGTTTGGGATACAGGCTGCGGTAAAGGGCATAATACTCTTCGTAGCATTTGACACTATCGGAAATTGGCTCGGTATGTGTTGCGATTTCGACGGTTGCATCACACGCCTCCTCGACAGTACCGAAATGGCCTGTGCCCACAGCAGACAGCAGGGCGGCCCCATAGGGAGCACCCTCAGTGCAGGTCAGCGTAACCAGCTCCTTCCCAAAGACATCAGCCATTATCTGCCGCCATAGCTTGCTGGCTGCTCCGCCACCCGAAGCCCTGATCTGATCCACTCCCAGGCCGAGATTATCTATCAGCTCCAGGCAATCGCGGAGGCTATAGGTAATGCCTTCCATTACCGCCCGGACAAAATGTGGCCGCTGGTGCCGCAGGGTCATGCCGAAAAACACCCCCCTGGCAGTGGGATCGGCATAAGGCGTCCGCTCCCCGCTAAGGTAGGGCAGAAACAGCAGCCCCTCCGAGCCGGTGGGCACTGACTCCGCCTTCGCGGTCAATATATCATAGGAATCCGCCCCCTGGGCTTTAGCGGCCGCTACTTCCTCCTGACCGAAGACATCCCGGTACCACCGAAAGGAGCCACCCGCCGCCAGGGTAACACCCATCACGTGCCAGGCCCCCGGGACCGCGTGACAGAAAGCATGTAACCGGCCCTGCGGCTCGATCTTGACCTCAGGGGTGCAGGCAAAAACAACCCCCGATGTACCCAACACTAACGATGTAACGCCGGGGACAACCGTACCGCTCCCGACCGCCCCCGCCGCCTGGTCGCCAGCGCCAGCTACAACAGGTGTCCCTATCGCTAGTCCTGTCGCCGCCGCTGCCGAATCGGTAACCTCGCCAGTGATCTCCGGCGACTCATATACCCGCGGCAGCCAATCCGCTGATACCTCCAGTTTCGCTGAAAGGCTCCGGGACCAATTGCGTGCCTTTACATCTAAAAGGGAGGTGCCGGACGCGTCGGCAACGTCGGTCGCGAAATCATCCGTCAATCGATATCGGATATAGTCCTTGGGTAATAAAATGCGGGCAATCCGGTCGTAAATATGCGGCTCGTTCTCCCGAACCCACAGCAGCTTGGGGGCGGTGAAACCCGGCAGAACTGGATTTCCGGTAATTTGGAGCAGCTGCTCCCACCCAACAGCATCGGTGATCTGACTGCATTGACTCATGGTCCGCTGGTCGTTCCACATTATACATGGACGCAGAACCCGACCGCTCTTATCCAGAAGTACAAGACCGTGCATCTGGCCGGTCAACCCGATCCCGCCGATCTCTCCGGCAGCAACTCTCGTCTTCCTGAGAACCGCTGCAAAACTATCTCTCGTAGCCTGCCACCAATCCGCCGGATCTTGCTCAGTCCAAAGGGGACGGGGCGTATACATGGGGTACTCCCTGGTCGCATTGGCTACTACCTTGCCATAGGCATCGACCAGCAGCGCCTTGGCACCGGTGGTACCTACATCCAGCCCAAGGAAATACTTCATAATACAATTCCCTCCATTATGTTAGGGCCGTGCTTCTTCCAATTTGTTTACTCAAGTTGATAATCCTCCCAGACTACACACTGCTCCCCGTATTGGGATTTCACATAATGCCAGAGCTCATCCACGTCCGAGGGGATGGACTCCAACTGCCTTGATAACCGATTGAGCCAGCTCATTTCAACCTCAGCCATCTGGAGCGCGCCCTCATTCTGGGCCCGTCGGAGCACCTTTAAGGTAAGGTCCATCGCGCGCAGGACCATCCCCAGGGGCTGGCTCTCCTCGATCAGAGCCTTTGATATCTCCAGTACGCAATCGGGGCGCAAAACATAGGCCTGGGGATCGTAGCGGGCGTCACTTTCGACCAGCCAGCGCTGAAACTGCCGGGCGGCAGGGACTCCATCAGCCAGAGCAGCGTTCATCAGACGGCAATCGTAAATCAGCTGCTCCATAGACACCGTAGGGGCTTCAGTGCTGAGAAGCCGCACATTCTGCACCGATTCATTGCTCCAGAGATCGCAACAGGCGCTCGCGATATTGCCCACGCTACTCAAATGGGCGCAGGCACTGGACTTGCCCTCCATGGAAATGGGAATCCCTACCATCGCCTTAAGATAAGGCCCCTCGTAGGCACAGTCCTTACTGGGACCTACCGCACCCTGCCGATAGGCTCCCAGGCTTCGGACAACCGATGCAACTCGTACCACCGCTGCCAGTGTCTTTGGGATCATACCCTTGCCCGCCAAGATCATGGCCGTATTGGCGAAGGCGCAGGCCGTATCTCCAGCCGGAAGGATCCCGGCTCGACGAGCAATCTCCACCATCTGCGCCCACAGGAAATCCATATCGCGCACGGCCAGAACCCCAAGCGCAAAGGCAATACCCGCCAGATCCGCCTGCACCAGGGCCTTGTCATGAAGCTCCTTCCCCCCGGTAGACTCGATAGAGAGAAGATCAGCGCCCGCCCTGGCACACAGCTCGCATGACCGCAAGGTGTGCTCGAGCAATTCACCCGAACGCATCCGGGGAGGCCGCTGGTTATCCCGCACATCCACCGGCGTAGCCCGCAGGGCTGAACGGAGGCCATACTTCTTATGAAAATCATCGAGAGCTTCAGTGAGCTGTCCGGTGATCTCCGCTCCCCATTCCGGTCGCAGGGTCATGGGCGGTAAAAGCTCAAACTCCACCACCAGCGACAGGGCCTGCAAATCGACCGCCCGTTGACACACTCCCGCAATCATCTCCGCATAGTGTTCTTGCACCGTAGTCCAGCTACCCTCATCGATGATCAGCGGGGGGAGCGTGAAGTTGATTTCGGGCAGCACCAATCCCGCCCCGATCTCTACTCCCCGTCCACACTGCACCTGCTTAGGAGACTTGCCAAAGATCAGATCAGACTGGCTGGATATGGCCAGCTCACCTAGTGAAATGGTATCAGACATTGATCGCCTTCCTCGTCCTTTATGGGAGTGAACTTCCCGCTGGATCCGAAATAATAACCTCTCTCCAAAAGGCCACCGCTCTTAACCCGAAAACCCTGCCCGCCGCATTCAGCCTCATCGCAGAGCTTCATTGCAGCACTAACCATCCGAGGACTGACTGATAGAAGCCTTTACGATGCAGCTGCGATTGCCAACCACATCCGGACGGCAGGGCTATGATCCCCGTCGCAGACATCAACGCCGCCCGGGGACTCCTTTATCAACGTGCGCTTCTACCTATGGATCAGGGATGCTTCCAGGAATTCTCACCGTCGGCAGGTATTATGATCAGCCATCCCGTTGAAAGATGCCGAGCGGCGCGGTCAGCTCATAGCCATAACTGCCAATCGGGCTAGCAAGGCAACGTGAATCGATAATTGCTCTTACAAACGCCTATCACGGTGTAAGGTATATAAGCCAGTTCTCTCGTCATTAGGAGGTAATTCCCAACAGACCCCTTACCAATGGCACTGCCTGAGCAGCGTTGTTGGCGAAACCATCGGCTCCAATCTCATCGGCGAACCGCTGGCTCACTACAGCACCTCCCACAATGATCTTGTTCTCCAGCCCACTTTCATGCAGCAGGTTAACCGTGGTACGCATGGATTCCCGGGTGGTGGTGAGCAGTGCCGACATGCCAATTACCGCCTCCGGACTTTCCCGGCCCTTTTCCAGAAATGTATCCGGGGGAACATCGATTCCCAGGTCGAGCACCTCGAAACCACCGCCTTCCAGAAAAACAGCCACCAAGTTTTTGCCGATATCGTGCATATCCCCCTTGACTGTGCCGATGATCACTTTGCCGACTTTTTTAGCAACATCACCCCGCAGAAGGGGATCGAGCAGCTTCATACCGGCTCTCATCGTCTGAGCGGACATCAGCATGTCAGGCAGAAAGTACTCTCCATTCGAAAACTTCTCACCCACCACATCCATGCCGGCGATCAAACCCTCCTTCAAGACCGTCCCGACTTCTAATTTGTCGGCGAGCGCCTTTCCGACGAGTTCGATGATGCCCGGTTGGCCAACCATGTCGGGAGGATACGGCGACGCTGCATTTATATGACCACGCACAATCGCATCTTTCATCTGGGCGATTAGATCCATTTAATGCTTCCCCTACCTGTATAACGTATAAGATTCCTTAAAACGGCCTGCTGATTATTCTGCTCAGGATCGAATCTTTAAGTCATGAACCTGATTTTAGAACCTATCCTAGGTTTCATGCAACCTCCATATGCTTTCAACCACCATGTCATCCCTTTTGAATTACAGCTGCTTGCTGATGGGGCCAGTAGTAGCCCTCCGGATTAACCCGGAAACCCTTCGTCAGGTTGAAATCTGTTGTCGCCCGGCGAACCGCCTGATTAGAATCAGCGCTGTTAGAATGCGATTTCCCGCCTGAACGGCAGATCAACTTCAATAGTTATGAAACCATTGATCAACGACGCGGCCCATCGGGACCACTACCGGTGGCGAGGACGATACGGAGCGGGTTACTTGCCATGAAGCCAGCCCCATCATCTCTTCCAGCAAATCGCCCGGCTGCCGCCCCGTTCATCGCCATAGCCAAGCCCATCGGACCGATCTGCAACCTGCGTTGTGAGTATTGTTTTTACCTGGACAAGACGAGTCTATTCCCAACAACCAGATCTTATCGGATGAGCGAGGGGGTGCTGGAAGCCTTTGTGAGCCAATACATCGCATCTCAACCTGCGGGTGTCACGGAGGTGCAATTTATCTGGCAGGGCGGCGAGCCGACCTTGA
>JBGVTM010000300.1 GCA_041862535.1 Candidatus Neomarinimicrobiota bacterium
ACCCGGTGGCAGGTCTTCGGCAGTAATATATTCGACCAACATCTGATTGTGACTTGCCGATACAACGGGATTGGGGTAAAGACGCTTTCTCCACCTGCTACTAAGATCACCTCCGAATCGCGGTCCAAACTGATCGTATACCACTCCCAACTACCAATCGCTCCCAAGTAGTGGCCGCTGTCGTAGCACACAATCCTTGCCGCATAATCCGGCGGTGCGGTCCTCACTTTCAGATATAGGCTCGTGGCCTTGCCTGCTGCCAGAGCTGTGAGATCCACCTGCCCCGGCAGCAGGTTCCGGAATGACACTTGCTGGTTGTTATACAACGCCTCCGATTGACCCGCCGAAGGGACCTCCAGCAGGTTCTGATCAGGATAGAAATAATAGGCAGGGGCCCGGCCGTTGAAAAACAGTCGCGCCACAAAATCGGTCCAGGCGGAGGTGAGGTTGCTGCCATAAGAACTCAAACGCTCTTTAAGGGCGTCAACCGCACTAATCGTTTTGAAACGCTCCCAGGCCTGCCGCATGATGTCCATCTCGTAGGTCTGAGTAAGGTAATGACCGAAAATGGCAATGGAGTAGCCGTCAGTGTTTTGAATCGCCTGGGTAGGCTGATTCCCAAACGGTATCGGGGGTGTTATTATGTTCTCTATGTAAAACCAGTTCACCCAGTCATTCACCTCGGGATAGGCTATGTCCTCGAACCAGGTTGATGAAAGCTCGTAGAAGAAGTTATTCCCCACCCGCCAGCCGTAGGCCAGCTGCACTGCGTGGAAATACTCGTGCGCGCTGGTAACCCTGGCCGCATCTATCCCATGGGTGTAGTATCTTTCCTCTTCTGAGAAATCGTTGTCCATTTCCATATAGGTGATATACCGGCCTCCTCCCACATCCGTCTCGAAGTGAGTCTCCCCGTAAGTAGTGCCCTGGTAGTCCTTGAGATAGACATCGTAAATCCCGTCGTCATCCGGGATGGCGGGATCGAATTCCAGCGTATCCAGCAGCAGGCTCCTGGCCGAGTCCAGGGCCGCCGCCACTTCCACAACCCAATCCGGAATGCCATCGGGTCGGGAAGAAGCGAGCGGCGGGCTGTGGTCCACCAACTCGCCATTCTCCAGGCGGGCGGTCGTATCATAGTGAACGGCGAACTCACCGCTAGGTGAAATGTACCTCATATGCCGTTTTGGCCGGCCCGGGGTGGCCGCTATCCGGGCCTGCAAAAGCTCAGGATGGCTACCCCAGCCGCACTTGATAGGCCGGTCGCCCGGTGTTTGCCCGGCCAGCAAAACGGTTGTCAACGCGATGGCAAGCATGGGGTGCATCTACTTCTGCCGGAACGATAACTTGATGGGCACGCCGCCAAAGCCGAACCGCTCCCGCAGCCGATTCTCCAGATAGCGCTTGTAGGTAACCGGCACCAGCCGGGGATGGTTGCCGAAAAAGGCGAACAGGGGCGGCTCCCGATGCACCTGCGTGGCGTACTTGATCTGGATGCGCTTGCCCTGGACAGCCGGGGGCGGCAGATAGTCGACCGCTTCCGCCAGAAACTTGTTGAGCTCCGCGGTGGATATTGACCGGGTGGTCTGCTCGTAGACCTCCAGGGCCGTCTGCAGCACCTTCCAGACCCGCTGGTTATGATGCACCGACATGAACACCAGCGGGATATGCTCCAGCGGCTTATATGCCGCCCGCATGGATTCGGTCCACTGCCCCACCGTGCGCGAATCCTTCTCAATCACGTCCCACTTGTTCACCGCCGCCACCAATCCCTTACCCTGCTCCATTACTCGGCTCATGATCTGGCGGTCCTGGGTATGAAAACCCTGCTCGGCGTCGACCATGACGATAGCCACGTGGCACTCGTCGATGGATCGCAGGGTCCGCACGGTGCTGTAGTATTCAATAGCATTCCTGACCCGGGCCTTACGTCTGAGTCCCGCCGTGTCTATCAGGCGCAGCGTGCGGCCCATGTAATGGATAAACGAGTCAATCGAGTCCCGGGTCGTACCCGGCGTCGGGGTTACGATAGCCTTCTCCTGTTTCAATATAGCATTGAGGAAGGACGATTTCCCCACGTTGGGTACGCCCACAATCGCCAGCCCGATAGCCTCAGCCAGGGGCTCCTCCTCCCTCCAGGCCCAGAGCAACTGCTCCAGCGCTGCGTCCAGCATATCACCCACACCCCGGCCGCTGATGGCCCCAACGGCCAGCGGCTCACCCAGACCCAGCTCGTAGAACTCCAGGGCGCGGGACTCATGGACCACATCGTCCACCTTATTGGCCACCAGCAGCACCGGCTTGGACAGCTTCCTCAGCCGATCAGCCAGGCCGCGGTCGTCGGGCGTGATCCCCTCACGGCTGTCGACCATGAATAGGATGAGGTCCGCCTCTTCGACAGCCATATCCGCCTGCCGCCGGACAACAGACTCCAGCATATCGCCGCTGTCAGCCAGATAACCACCCGTATCGATCAGGTGGAAGGCGTGACCGGCCCACTCTACCGACCCGTAAATCCGGTCCCGCGTCACCCCGGCCGTCTCGTCCACGATAGCCTGGCGCCGGCCTACCAGCCGATTGAACAGCGTCGACTTGCCCACGTTCGGCCGCCCCAGAATAGCGATGGTCGGTTTAGCCATCCTGAAGGGATCCCATTATAGGATTCATTCTGCCCGCGGGATGGATACCCCGCTGGAAAATCTCCAGGATACTGTCTTCCGCCACGTTCAGCGGAACCCCCAGACGCCGGCTGATCTGCGCCAACGTCATGTCGTCCAGCGTCAGCTCCCCCCCATCGCTCAGTATCCGGTGCGTCGTCCAGACTGCCGCACCTAATTCCTTGCCTGACAGATAGGTGACAAAATCCTGGCCGGATAGCAGCCCCGCCACCGTTACCGGCGCGCCGAAAAGGGTGTTGGGAACCACCTGCAGCCCCACCGTCAGATTATCGATGGCGTTAAGGCGCGGCAGGACCTGCTCCCGGAATATACCCTCCGCCAGAACTCCGGTGGCGATGGTGAAGTGGATCGGCCTCTCCAGGGCACGAGGCAGGCGCTCCTGTTCGGCCTGGAAGCGGTCCAGGAATGCCCGCACCTGCCCGACGCCGTTCTCCTCTATCGCCAGACCTTCGTAAAAGGACGCCGGCGGGACCTCCTCACCGGCCAGAACATACCACTCGTCGCTCGGTAATACGAACCTGCCCCCGTCGGCGTGGTGGTAAGTCTCGTCCAGGAAGGCATACTCCCGCATAAAGTCCCGCGCTATCCCCGGGGTAACCGGCGGAATGGCTGCCAGGCCACCGCGGTGGGCCGTAAGCCCGACCGGCACGACCGCCACCGACCGTAGGCCGGGACTGAGCCGGTGCAGTTCCTCCAGGGTCTGGCGTAGGTGGAGGCCGTCGTTGATGGTTGGCAGAAGCACTACCTGCCCGTGCAGCTCAATGCCGTGCTCCACCAGATACCGCATCTTCGCCAGCAGGTGATCGTCCCCGCCACCGGCCGGGTCCTCCCGGCTATAGCGAAACAGCCTGCGCCGCAGCTCCGGCTCCGTCGCGTGCACCGAAATGTACAGGGGCGTCAGGCGCTGCTCCACAATGCGCTCCAGATCGCGGCTACCCATGTTGGTCATCGTGATGTAATGGCCGTACAGGAAGCTGAGGCGGTAGTCGCCGTCCCGGAAGTAGAGGCTCTCCCGCAGCCCGGTGGGATTCTGACCCACGAAGCAGAAGATGCAGTCGTTGGAGCACCTGCGGACGGCGAAGTCCTCGAACTCAACGCCCAGATCGGTGTCCTCGTCCTTCTCCACCCTCACCACCTCCCGGCGGCCAGCGATCTCCAGCTCCAGCTGCGGCGAGTCCGCCGCCATGCGGAACTGGTAGTCAAGGTGGTCCTGTACCCGGTGGCCGTCGATCCTGAGCACACGGTCACCCGGCTTGAGGCCCAGATAGGCCCCCAGGCTCTCAGGTTCTACCGCTTTGATCCGGATGCTCACGACCGCTCACAGTCCTTTAATAAGCTAATTTACCCCGCCGTACGAGCCATTGGCAGCTCTGTCCGCACTTCCGGAGGCTGAGCGGCTCCAATTAAGGAGGGCACTCCTTGGTATCAATCAGGGGCATCAAGGCCGGATCTTTTACTGCGACCAGGAAAATGATCCTGCTGCGCTAGAGACCCCACCATCTGCAATATAAAAAGACAGTCCCCGGGGTAGTCCCCGGGGACTTTTTTCGGAGGGGGGGTGTGGAAGCCTTGGCGTCGGATTTCCGGCGCGGCTGAAAACTACACGAAGATATCTATCATCGAGCCCACTACCTGGTCGGCGGTCCGGGCCACGGCGGCGTTGGCCTCGAAAGTCCGCTGCTCGGTCAGCAGCTCCACCACGTCTTCCACTTCCAGGCTACCTCCGGCGGCCACCTGGGCGAACTGCTCGCCGATACACTGCATCTGATCGAGGCTGACTTTCATGCCTACAAAGGCTAGTTCCAGGCTGGGGGTCATAGCTTTTCTCCCGGTATCAGTGAAGGTCACGTCATCTTACTTATCGGCCATTTCACGGAAATCTCCACCTCATCCCCGGCCCCTGTGACCTCGGTCACCTGAGGCCCCCACCGCTGCCGCTGAAAGCGACCCGAAGGGTCGCCCTGAGTTTACCTCGCGTAGCGAAGGGTAGCGGGGCCTGCCCTGAGCCGCCTATCCGCCTGTCCGTGGCGTCTCTGGCTTCTTTTGCCACGGATTTACACAGATGTACGCGGATTTTTTATCGTATATAAACTTATTCTATCCATCTTCCTGCCAGCGTTCATCCGCGTGTATCCGCGGCTGGACCTCCTCTGACTCGCCGTAGACGGCTACGTCGAGGCCCTCCCTTTAAAAGGGAGGGAACCCGACCCCTGCCGGGAAGGGTGGGTTATTCCCAGCTCATACACCTGTCCGCCAACCGGCCTGAAAAACCTCTACCCGTTCGCTGCGTGTCCCGTAGGGATCCCCTTGGGAATGGCCCCTCCCTTTAAAAGGGAGGGAACCCGGTCCCTGCCGGGAAGGGCGGGTTACTCCCAGCTCGTACACCAGCACCGCCCGTAGGGCGCAGCCAGAGGGGCCTACCCGGACTCGCAATGACAGAATGGGTATCTGAAGGACATTCCCATCGGAGGTAATCGTAACTTTCGCTTTAGGCTGTCAGTCTCATAGACCAGCGGGGCAAATCTCTCAGCGCTTGCACCAGGATTGCCCCTATGGGGGAGAACGAAAAAAACCCCCGGAAACGTAGCGAATCCGGGGGTGGGATCACCGCTCGCAGGTGAGCGGCAGAATGGCAGGTTCCGTTAGAGTGTGGGACGATACCACTCAAATCCGAATCTCCAGCTGCGGTCGAGGTAGTCATCATACGTGCCATTTCGGATTGAGTGATAAGGGACGGCGACACCCGCCACCAGACCCATCCGGTAGTTAAAGCGCAGACTCGCCCGGAGTGCGAGGATATCGAACATGTCGCCGGGATCACCGGAGCGTTGATTACCGACATATTCCACAGCCAGGGCGGCGCGCCAGAAAGGCAGCTGGAGGCCGACCCCGCCGAAGAGGGGTGAGAGTGACTTCAAGGTGGCAGACCGGTTGCCCTGGAGTCCGACGACGGAGTAGATGTAGCGACTGCCGGACCGGAGGCTCAACGTGACCTGGTTCATACCATCCAGAGTGATGCCAGTCCGTATGGGGACGCCGCCAACGACATTCAACAATCCCAGGGGTATACCTTTTTGCTCTTCTGCAACATTGATTAGGCCGAGTTGCAGTAACCTGGCTTGTGGTGTGACATTGATCAGGCCGATCTGGACCCAGGCGTGAGAACCGGAGACATTGGCAAGGCCGGCAATCTGGCTGATCGCTGACTGGCCGGAGACATTGGTAACGAGGGCCAGCTGTCCCAGGGCGCTGCTTTCGCCGGCGATACTGGCAATGCCGGAGATCTGTGCAATGGTGCGGCCTTCACCCACATTGGCAATACCGGCCAGTTGGAATCCGGCGTCACCGCCCGACACATTTGCCAGGCCCGATATCTGGGCGGCATGGGCATCGCTTGCGCTAATATTGGCGAGGCCGGCCACCTGGGCGCCTTTAGCGGTGCCTTCGGCGACGTTGTAGACCCCGGCCATCTGGAATCCGGCCATGTTCCCTTCGACAACGTTGCCGCCCAGGGCGAGCTGGACACCTACCAGGTCTCCCTTTCTAATATTTTTGAACAAAGTGGACTCCCTGCTCCGCCCCCACTTCGCCGGCTTCTCCGCCTGCAAGGCCAAGCTGTCCCGAGCAGGTTCCAAGGTGACGGCGGTGCTGGTATCCGGTGCCTCCTGGGGCGAGGCAACCCGGACGAAACCCAAGAGCAGGATACATACGATGATTGTCGCTGGTAATCGAGAGAGAGGAGTATAAATGGTCATGGCAATGGCCCTTAGTTTTTCATCGTGATCGAACTATAGTTTGTCACTTAGACCGGATTCGACGGGATAGAGTTGTCAGGAATGTGCGGCCAGGTGAATAGCGATGATCGCTCATCAGAAACTCCGAATATCCTCAACCGTAAAAGAGTGCCGACAGCCCGCCAAAGGGCGAATGCGCCTACTTGCTTGACACCGACGGATAAGACGATGCCGGCCGCCAAAGCGAGGCCAGTAAGGCCGGCAGGAAGAGAGAGTAGGAGAGAGGGCGAGAGGGAGCAGGGGCGCATGGAGCGCTCTCCAGACCGGGTCCAGGAAGAGTCCTTAAAATTCAACAAAATCCATACAAAATTCAGCATTATAAAGTTTTTTCCCGACGAGAGGGATAAATCCAAGGTGTAGAATTTTCTACTCCGCATCCAGCCCCGCTACACTTCGTTAGGCGGGGTAAACTCCCCGCTTTCTGAGGGACCGGCAGCCACCGCCTACGGCGGGACCAAGGGCAGGGCGGGGTGGTATGGGGCATCATTTTCATCGTGCCGGAATATAAGCCATTGGAGGTAGTTTGTCGTTCGCCTGGTGCGCCTGATGCGCGAGGTGCGCGAAAAAGAAGTTTCTAGTTGACCCCTCACCCCGTCCCTCTCCCCACGGGAGAGGGAATTCAAGGGTATAGACCGGACACATAGGTGACACATTAATCTGGGGACATGGGTAACAGGTCTGTTTTAGCCTGGTGCGTGAGAATGAGTGACGATTGATGATTGATAGAGAAATAGGAAAAAGCGGGAAGCAAACCGCCAGACAACCCAAAGCCGAGGTTTCGGGATGAAAGGCTCAGGATATATCCCAGTGTGACACCGGCCTCAGACCGACGTCCTTCGAGAGCCCTTCGACTTCTCTCAAGACTGGCCTCAGGACGACGGCCTTTGGGAGCCCTTCGGAAGGCCATTCGATCCGGACGCAGAAGTCGGGACTAAAGGCAAGTCTATCGCAGCAACAACATTTTAATCGCCCTGCTGTACTTTGTTGTCACTAACCGAGCGATGTAGATGCCGGTTGGGACTTCCCGGCCATGTTTGTCCCTGCCATTCCAAACGACGTTCTGATACCCAGATGCAATCCAGACATCTACAAGACGGACTAACTCTCGGCCCAGGATATCGTAGATCACTAGGCTGACGTGCGTATTCTCCGGAAGATCATACCGGATGGTGGTGGAGGGATTGAAGGGATTCGGGTAGTTTTGCCCAAGACGGAAACTATTGGGAATCTGACTTTGTGGTAGGCTTACCGATAGTGTTGAATCATTGTAGTTGATCACACTGGCCCATACCTGGTTCAAGTGCTCGGTATCTTTTCTAATTGAGGACCGCCACGCCGTGT
>JBGVTM010000301.1 GCA_041862535.1 Candidatus Neomarinimicrobiota bacterium
GGCCGGGGTGGCGGCGGCGGTGACCAATAATTACCTAGGCATAGCTGGCGCCAGTTGGAATGCACAGCTCATGCCCGTTAATACCACCTGCGAGTCGGACAGTTTCATCTGTTATGGGTATGAGGGAATAATCTACGCTGCCGAGAACGGGGCGGATATTATTAACGCCAGTTGGGGTTCAACGTATATCGGTCTCACTCCCTTTGAAGAGCGGCGACTCCTGCAGCTGATGCGGAACATAACTGATTATGTTGTCGAATGTGGTGCACTGCTGGTATCGTCCGCGGGCAACGACAACATCAATAATGATGAGGTGCTCAGCCTGCCAGCTGATGCACCGCATGTCCTATCGGTGGGTGCCACGGGCAAATCGTCGGATACCAAGGCCAGTTTCTCGAATTATGGCGCTTCGGTAGGTGTGTTTGCCCCCGGGATGTTTCTCAATACAACCGTTCCCGGCGACGGCTATATCGCAAATGCCTCCGGCACCTCTTTTTCTTCCGCCCTGGCAACCGGGACCGCTGCCCTGGTGAAAACACGGTTTCCGGACCTATCCCCCGACCAATTGGCCCAGCAGGTGCGGGTCACTGCCGATCCGATCGATGATGTCAACGATATCCGTCTGAGAGGCTTGATGGGAAAAGGCAGGATCAATGCCTACCGGTCTGTCATGGATACTACTATTCCGGCCATACGCATTGCAGGTACATCTTTCCGGGAAAGTGGAACTGATGGTATTATTGAGAATGGAGATATTGTCGACGTCACGGTGACTCTCACAAACTACCTGGCAAGTGCCAGCGATATAACGGTTGCCCTGGTTCGATATGATCCGAACATTACAGTAACGCAGGGAGAGGCGGTCATTTCATCCTTGCCGTCCGGTAATACAGCCGCGGTCGATTTTCAGTTCACTGTCGGCCAGGTGGGCGAGGAGTATCCATTACGGTTCACCCTGGAGATCAGCACCGGTAGCTACCAGGATCGGGATCTCTTCACTTTGTATGCCAATGAGCCTCTGGTCCTCTCGCACGATACCGGGCCGTTGCGGGTGTCCATTACCGCCGAAGGCAATATCGGCTGGACAGGGTTCGCCGATATGTCCCCCGGCGAAGGATTCGTCTATAATGGCACCAACCTGCTTTTTGAAGGGGGGCTGCTGGTGGGTGTCACTAAGACCAGAGTATCGGATTGCATTCGGGGGGTCAATGAGGAGCTGGAGCAGGACTTTGAGATGCCGCCTGGCGAGCAGCTGGTTATCGTTTCCGGCCAGGTAGCCAATGAAGAGGGTACGGTGGTGTTGACCGACAATCTGGCGTCCTCCCCCATCAGTGTAACCGTGCGGCAGGAAAGCTATGCCGATAACGATCCGGATTATGATGACTTCGTAATTTTCAGATATACCATCACCAACACCAGCAGCCGGGTTCTGACGAGTTTGTATTCCGGCCTCTTTTTTGACTGGGATATCAATGAAAACGCCCGGGACTACGCCTGCTTTGACGCGGCGCGCAGCATGGGCAACGTGCAGAATTATGCCACCAATCCTACTTTCCTGGCGGCCACACGGCTATTGACCCGCCATGCTGACCTCATGTATCGCGCGATAGAGAATCCGACTGAAATCTATGGCGGACAGTCGGGTGACGGTTTTACGGAGTTGGAGAAGTGGGCCTATTTGAGTGGGGGTATCCAGAGAACGAACCTAGATGCTGTTGATGTATCCACTCTCACCGCTGCCGGTCCATTTGTTGCTGAGCCGGGGCAATCGGTTGAGGTCGCTTTCGCCGTCGTTGGTGCCGGGAGTAGTGCGCAGCTGGAAGAAAACGCCGATAATGCCCAGGAATTCTGGGACACCGTCATCCAGCCCGCCCGGTCAAATCACCCCCCGGTATTCACCAGGGTGATTCCCGATACCTCTATCTCCTCAGTGGAGACGCTAGTCTTTACCTACGCGGCGGATGATATTGATGGCGACGACTTGACCTTCAGTCTTGTCAATCCACCGGCAAACACTACTCTCGATAGCGAGACGGGCCGGCTGACCTTCCAGCCAGCCGCTGACTTTGGAGGCAGCACCATTATCACGACCGTCGTGAGTGATGGTGTTTTTGCCAGTGCCACCAGCGCCAGGATCACCATTGAGGAGGTCGTTTATTTTCTAGGCCAGAATTACTCGAATCCATTCCGGTTATCCGTTGAAGGTGTGACCACGATTGAATATCAGCTGGCTGAGCCTGGGAAAGTCAGGTTGGTGATCTATGACCTGCTGGGCCGGGAAGTGAAGGCGCTGGTGAGCGATTCCCAGCCCCGAGCGGCGGGAGAGTATCGAGTTATCTGGAATGC
>JBGVTM010000302.1 GCA_041862535.1 Candidatus Neomarinimicrobiota bacterium
GGCGCAAGCAACGGCTTATGTTCGACATCGCGGGCTAGCACCTAGGCATGTACCTGGGACACAAGCTTTACGGTGGCCGGCGCTATACCTTTGGCGACGCGATGATGCTGGTCGTCGGCCGGGCCACCGGCAACTTTTATGGAGCTATGGTATCGGATATATTCGGCCTCAAGGTTGATAAGAATGACACGGCCATACTCTGGATAGTAACAGCCGGCGGACTGGGAGGCCTATGGGCCACCGACCGCTTTATCAAAGGCGAGGACTACTCCTTCGGCCAGACGGCCCTGATGGGTCTTGGTGGCATAGCCGGCGGCGCCTTTGCTTTCGGATTGGGCATCATCACCGATACCAGCTTTGAAAGCAGGTATTATGAGGTCGCCACTATTGGTGGGAGTCTAGCTGGCTTTTTCCTCACCCGGCGGATCATCGAACCCCGGCCGGAAGCAGGTAGCACCGTAGGACTCAGGCCTGGATCCCACATTGATATTGCCCTCCGGCCAGCCATCGTGGGTGGCGAGGTCTTGCCGGCATTTGGCATCGAGGTCAGGTGGTAGCTGCGGCCCGATGGGAGGAGAATAATTTCAATGACCTTTTAGGATAATCGACCGGCCTATCCGGAGATATGAACTAAACGACAAACAGAGTGGAAAGGTGTGAGATATGCTTCTGCTAGTTAGAAAAGACTATGAGGCTATCAGCAAGGAGGGTGCCAAGATTGTAGCGGAGCTGGTACGCCGAAAGCCTGACTGTGTCCTGGGCTTTGCCACTGGCAGCACTCCCTTAGGCATGTACCGGGAACTGATCCGCATGCATCGGGAAGATGGACTGGATTTCTCCAAGGTAGCCACTTTCAATCTGGATGAGTATGTGGGACTTCCACCCAAGCATGATCAGAGCTACCACTACTTCATGTGGGAGAACCTGTTCAAGCACATCAATGTCAATCCCCGGTATGTGTATGTTCCCGCTGGTATGGCCGATGATGTGGAGGCACACTGCGATTGGTATGAGGAACAGATTGAGAAATTTGGGGGCATCGATCTGCAGATTCTGGGGATTGGCGGTAACGGACACATTGCCTTCAATGAGCCCGGGTCGTCCCTGGGCTCCCGGACCAGGATTAAGACCCTCACAGATAAGACCCGGCAAGACAATGCGCGTTTTTTTAACAGTATGGATCAGGTGCCCAAGTACGCCATCACCATGGGCATCGGCACCATCATGGATGCCAGGAAGCTGCTCCTGCTGGCTAGTGGTAAAGGCAAAGCCCAGGCCATCAAAAATACCATCGAGGGTCCGATCTCGGCCATGGTGCCGGCCACCATCGTCCAGATGCACCGTCATGCCACCATATTGGTCGACGAAGAGGCGGCCAGCCTGCTGTCTGGTGAATGGCTGATTGAATAGCTGCCAAAGTGACTACTATCATCCGGCAAACAAAGGGGATGAACCATGGTGCTGCTGAATGACTCTGTTAGGGAGGAGATCAAAAAGCGGTTTGTCGAGCTGGTAAACCCGGTTAAGATCGTCAACTTCACCCAGATGATCGAATGCGACTACTGTGGAGATACCCGCCGGATCATGGAAGAAGTGGCTGGCCTGTCCGACAAGATCAGCCTGGAAGTGTTCAACTTCATTGAAGACAAAGACCAGGCCGCAGCCTACCACATCGATAAGATCCCTGCTACGGTGGTCATGGGCGAACGGGATGTGGGTATTCGCTTTTATGGCATACCCTCGGGGTATGAATTTGTGACCCTCCTGGAAGACATAGTGATGGTTTCCGAAGGTGATTCGGGACTCGCCGAGTCCACGCGTCAGAAACTAGCCGCTTTGACTGATCCGGTTCATTTGCAGGTGTTTGTCACTCCTACCTGCCCCTACTGTCCCCGGGTGGTGCACCTGGCGCATCAATTTGCCCTGGAAAGCGATAAGGTGGTGGCTGATATGGTGGAGGTCATCGAGTTTCCTCATCTGGGCCAGCGATACGGCGTGATGGGTGTCCCGAAAACAGTGGCCAATGAGCAAAGTGCGGCGGAAGGGGCGTTGCCCGAAGCCCAGTTTCTGGAGCGGGTGCTCATGGCGGCGGGGAAAGGCGCCAGGGCGTAATCTCAACTGCCGGTCAACCGCTTTTATCCCCATTTAAATACCGGTGGGATGCGGGGATTTCTCCTTGCCCATTCACACATGCCCTGAACAGGAGTAAATTCAGTCCGTTATGGCCCTGCAGTGCGGTATCATCGGGCTGCCCAATGCGGGCAAGTCCACCATTTTTAATGCCCTGACAGCTTCGCAGGTACCCGCCGAGAGCTACCCCTTCTGCACTATCGATCCCAATGTGGGAGTAGTGCCCATGCCCGACGAGCGTCTGGAGCAGCTGGCCCGCATATATCAACCCGCCAAGGTAACCCCGGCGACGGTGGAGTTTGTGGACATCGCCGGACTGGTCCGGGGCGCCAGCAAAGGCGAAGGCCTGGGCAACCAATTCCTGGCTCACATTCGGAAAGTGGACGCCATGATCCACGTGGTGCGCTGCTTCGAAGATCCGGACATCAGCCATGTGGAGGGCAGCATCGACCCGGTCAGGGATGCCGGGATCGTCGAAATGGAGCTGCTCTTGAAAGACCTGGAGTCGATAGAAAAGCGCCTGGCGCGGGTAAAGAAACCGGCTGTTTCCGGGGATAGAATTGCTGCCGAGGAGCTGGCGGCCCTGCAGAAAGTTCAGCAGGGGCTGGACTCCGGCCACCTGGCCAGCACGATGGACCTGTCAAAAGCGGAGGGGAACCTGATCCGCCCTTTATTCCTGCTCACCTGTAAGCCTATTTTGTATGTGGCCAACGTTGGTGAGGCGGAGATGGAGCGCGGGGACCGTTCGCCGCAGATACAGGCCCTGTTCGATTTTGCCGCCCGGGAGAACAACCGGGCCATCCGCCTGTGCGGCCAGCTGGAGCAGGAAATCGCCCTGCTGGATGACCCGGAGAAGGCAGCCTTCGTTGAGGAATACCACCTCGGCGAGGCGGGACTCACCAAGCTCATCCACGCCGCTTACGACCTGCTGCAATACCAGACTTTCTTCACCTGCAATCCCAACGAGGCGCGGGCCTGGACCTTTCACCGGGGGGCCACCGCCTGGGACGCCGCCGGTACTGTCCATACCGACTTCCAGAAAGGCTTCATCAAGGCCGAGGTCTTCCATTACGACGACCTGGTCCGCCTGGGCTCGGAGAAGGCCGTGAAGGAAGCGGGCGTTGCCGGCCTGGAAGGGAAAGACTACCAGCTGCGGGATGGGGATGTGATCTATTTTAAATTCACAGGATAGTTATTTCATTACTACATTTGCGCATGAATATCTCTTCCACATATCGTTTCTGCTCAAGCAGGTTTTAAAATGGAAATTAAACGTACCATACAAGATGTAGTTGATACTCTGCGAAACGTTAAGGACTATGACAAAAAATGCACGTTGCTCATCGGGGCGGGCTGTTCCGTAGAGGCAGGAATCCCACTGGCAGACGATTTTGTAACTGAAATAAAAGATAGGTATTCAGGGGCGTATGATAGAGCAAAGGATAAGAGTTACCCTCATTGTATGGCTCAGCTTGCTCCTGGGGAGAGAAAATCACTTATCGCAAAATATGTTGATAACGCTACTATTAACTGGGCCCACGTTGCGATGGCATGCCTCATTAAGAAAGGATATGTTGACCGAGTCCTAACCACAAATTTCGACTCGCTAATTGTCAGAGCTTGCGCCCAGCAAGGTATTTTTCCTGCTGTTTACGATTTTGCCGTATCACCCGAATTCAGACCGGAAGATATACCCGAGCGCGCTATCTTTTACCTCCATGGACAGCGATCAGGATTTGTTCAGTACCATACCCCACAGGAAATGAAAAAACTCTCGAAGGTTTTAGCTCCCCTATTTCTAGATGCAGGTCGTGGCCGTGTATGGATAGTGGTCGGCTACAGTGGCCGGAACGATCCTGTTTTTAATCAGCTGGCGGCTATTCCTCGGTTTGATTATAATCTTTATTGGGTGTGCTATAAAGATAGTGAACCAGCAATGCATGTATACAAGGGATTACTTACCCAAGATAAATACGCATTTTATGTTCAGGGGTATGACGCCGATGATTTCTTAGCCGTATTAGCACAAAATTTGGGATGTTTTCCGCCTGATTTAATACAAAAACCATTTTCATACCTGGAGGCGATTTTTAATACTCTTACACCCTATAAGTTGCCAACACAAGAAACAGAATCTGATGTAACCTACGAGGCCAAGGAAATGATTCGTGAGTGTAAGGCTAAATATGAAGCAGAAACGGAAGGTACCGGCCAGCCTGAGGAGGTTTCAAGGGCCGTTCAAAACGCAAATGCTCTAATGATGGCAGGAGAATATGATAAAGTAATTGCCATCAGAGAAAGATTTGAGGCCCCGCTCCCCGAAAAACTGGTTGACCTGATTGCATGGGCCTACGTGATGCAGGGCGTTACTCTCGGTGAACAGGCGATGATGAAGACTGGAGCTGATGCGGAACGCCTGTTTGCCCTGGCGTATGAGAAGTTCGAGTCGGCGCTGAAGATTAAGCCAGACAAGCATGAGGCCCTAAATAACTGGGGTTTTGCTATTAGCAATCAGGCAGAGCAAAAGACGGGAGAGGAAGCGGACCGGCTTT
>JBGVTM010000303.1 GCA_041862535.1 Candidatus Neomarinimicrobiota bacterium
TCGATGGCCCGGGGGATATCACCGAACGAAGTGACCGCCACATTGGTGGCCAGCGGTGTCATAATCCCCTCGGCGACTAACCGTCGTCTTACCTCTGCCATACTTTCCAGGCCGGCGGTTGGGTCTTCCAAATATCCGCCACCCGAAAGCTCCCCGGCCAACGCTTTGCCCACGCGCAGGGATGTTTCGACGGTCCATGCAGAATTTGGGTCGATGCGCAAAGGAACTTCAGGACCAAGCTCCTGACGGAGCAATTTGATGGTCTCAATTTCCAGGTCCGGTTCCAGCACACCGCCTTTGAATTTGACCGAGCCGAATCCGTATTTGCTTACCATTTGTTTGACTTGCTGCACCAGAGCTTCGGGCGTCAGGGCTTCTCCATATTCATCTTCGCGAACATCGTCGCCTTCACCTCCCCCGCCGGCATGTTTGTAGAACGGATAAGCGGAAAACGCAACTTCACCCCTCACACGACCGCCAATCAGGTCACATACCGGCTGACCCACGGATTTTCCGATTAAATCGAGACACCCAACTTCAATGGCCGCGTATGTGCGGGTCGTTGCGTCAAGAGGATTCTCTCCAGGCACAAGGTATGTCTGAGAACGCTCGGAGCCCGCTCCCTGTCCTTCCACCATTGGCGAGAGAAAGCCGGTTAAACGGTATGCATCGGCACCAACGATTTGCGGCTGCAACTGCCTTAGAGCCTGAGCCGGAGCCCGGCCGCCATACGTCTCGGAAATGCCGACAATGCCATCTTCGCTCTCAAGTTCCAGAATAGTCCGCAACGCGTAGGGAGCGTGCAAACCATACGAACTGCGCAGCGGCGGATCCGCAACGGCAATAGAATGAATCCGCATGTCTACTATTTTCATGCCGGGCTCCATTATCTGTCGAAGGTCAGTATCCCCTTTCTACGTCACAGAATAACTCTATACCAAAGGCAATAAGCGTGCAAATATCATAATCACGAGCAAGCCAACGATTCCCATCAACGTCATCATCGTCGAGCAGGTTTTCAACGTTTCACCTTCCGTCATGCCGGACATCTTGCATATCACCCAGAAACCACTGTCATTCATCCAGGGAATAAGTTTTGACCCACATCCGATGACCAGTGCCAGATAGAGTGGATGGAATCCCAACTGTCCACTACCGGCTAAGCCGCCAAGAATGCCGACCGCAGTTATCATGGCAACCGTTGCGGAACCTTGAGCCGTTCGGACAATAGCTGTCACGCAAAACGCCAGAGGAAGTACGGCCATGTGATAAGAAGTCGCCAGTTCCTGGACGCGGTGACCAATTCCTGTCTGCTGAAGGATGCCGCCAAAGGCACCACCGGCAGATGTAATCAGAATTATTAAGCCGCCATTCGAGAGCGCATTTTGAAGGAGCGGTGTGATATTCTTCTTCCGATCTCGGCGCTGCCATGCAAAAGTTAATAAAGCAATTGCAGCCGAGATTGCGAGGGCCACATTAGGATTGCCAACATTGTTAATCAACACAGTGATGCCTTGCCACCATGGAGTAGTTGTTATGTGAGATTGTGTCTTCACCCAGGAATTGAAAAATGTCCCTCCGGCAATCAGAAAAATGGGCAAAATGATGGGTAGTATCGAAAGCCAAAAGGGAGGTAGGGTTGCTTCATCTTTTTCTGTCATGCTCCTTAGATCGGCTGCAGAAATATCGGCTGTGTCTCTGACGGGCACCGGCCACTTTCGGTTAGCCCATAGCGCATAAAGATAACCGGCGCTCACAGTAAAGAGACCGACGACGATTCCCCCTATGATCATCAGTCCAATGGTTACAGAAAGTTCACCCGCAACGAACAAGGGACCGGGCGTCGGTGGTACGAGAGAATGGGTCATGGTTGCCCCTGCTACAATCGCCATAACATAGAGACCATAATTCCGCCCTGTCCTAATCCCCATCGCCTTGCCCAAGGGCATCATCAGATAGAAAACCGTATCGAAAAAGACAGGCATTCCCAGCAGAAATCCGCTGCCTAAGAATGCGTAGGGTGCGCGTTTTTCCCCCAACCATTTTAGCAGCGAACGGACAATTCGCTCAGCGGCACCGCTTTCAAGCAAAAACCTCCCAATGATAGAGGCCATCGCAATCAGAATCCCTATCTTGGTGCATGTTCGGCCGAATCCGATGGCGACTCGCTCGCCTACGGAAGACTCCATCAGGTCAGTGGTTTGTTTTACCGTCAT
>JBGVTM010000304.1 GCA_041862535.1 Candidatus Neomarinimicrobiota bacterium
CAAAAAAGATAGGAATAGCGCCATGGGAACAGCCACTCTGGGTGTAATTGTTGGGAATCGTGGTTTCTTCCCGGATCATTTATGCAAGACAGGCCGCGAAACCATCCTGAAGCTGCTGAAGGATGCGGATATCAATGCGGTGGCACTCTCGCTCGAGGATACGAATAATGGGAGTGTAGAATCCCTCGAAGATGCCCACAAATGCGCCGAATTATTTGAGGGACATCGGGAACAGATCGACGGCGTACTGGTGACCCTGCCCAACTTTGGTGATGAACGGGCCATCGCCAATACTCTACGCTGGGCCAGTCTTGATGTGCCGGTACTTCTGCATGCCTTCCCCGATGATATCGGCAAGATGAGCATTTCCGACCGCCGGGATTCCTTTTGTGGCAAAATATCCGCAGCCAACAATCTCGATCAGTATGGAATCAAATATAGCTTGACGACCCGGCATACGGTTGATCCCGAAAGCGCCGGTTTCCGCGAAGATCTAGGCCGTTTCGTACAGGTATGTCGGATCGTCAAGGGGCTGAAGAACGCCCGCATCGGCATCATCGGTGCCCGCCCGGCAGCCTTCAATACGGTCCGGTTTAGCGAAAAACTGTTCGAACGTGCAGGAATCAGTGTCGAAACAATAGACCTGTCGGAAGTCTTTGGAGCTGCTGAACGACTGCAAAGTAATAATCCCGTCGTGAAGTTGAATGTGGAAGCAATTCAGGCTTATGTCTCTACCAAGGGGGTGCCTCTACCTGCGATCGAGAAAATGGCCAAGCTGGGGATTGTTGTCGATGATTGGATGCATGAAAAGGAATTAGTCGCCAGTGCGATTCAATGCTGGACTTCCATGGAGGAATATTACGGTATTGTGCCCTGTGGGCTTATGAGCATGATGAGTGAAGGCCTGATGCCCAGCGCTTGTGAAACGGATATCGGCGGGGTTATCGGCATGTATGCCCTGGTACTAGCTTCCGGCAAACCCAGCGCGATAGTGGATTGGAACAACAATTATGGTGAGGACCCCGACAAATGTGTCATTTTCCACTGTTCGAACCTGCCGAAAAGCGTATTCCTGGATGAAGCTACCCTGTCAAGCTGCCGCCACTGTTCCGCCAAAGATCTTCCCGTCATGGATTACCAGGAAATAATTGCCGGAGACGTAGGCAAAGAAAATACCTTCGGTACGATCGTCGGCAGGATAAAACCGGGTCCCTTCACTTTTTGCCGGGTGTCGACGAATGATTTTGCCGGGAAGATAGCTGCCTACGTGGGACAGGGGCAACTGACCGACGATCCTTTGGACACTTTCGGTGGTTTCGGCGTGGCGCATATTCCCAATCTGCAGTCACTACTGAGGCATATTTGCAGCGGTGGCTTTGAACATCACGTCGCGATTAATCTCTCCCAATCAGCCGATTCAATTGCTGAAGCCTTTCGGAATTATCTTGGATGGGATGTCTATTACCATGAGTAACAGGCAGGCGGGCAGCAACGCCATGCGACCGACATCAAAAAACGCGGTGCGGTCTGTCGCTAACGAGAGCGCGCCTCCGATGGCACTAAGTAAGTAGGTCTTATGATGAGAGTGCTCCGATTGCACGGCAAAGGAGACTTGCGCCTGCATACCGAGCCTGATCCAGTAGCGGGCCCGGATGAAGCCGTGGTCCTTATTCATACTGTCGGTATCTGCGGCTCGGATCTGCATTGGGTTGAGCATGGCGGCGTTGGTGAAACCCAACTTGAGAAACCGATGGTTCTGGGGCATGAGTTCTCAGGAGTCGTTAATGACAGGGAAGGGCAGCCGGTTCTGGTTGCCGTGGATCCGGCTATACCTTGCGGTCAATGCCGATCCTGTCAGGAAGGCCACCCGAATCTCTGCTGGCAGATACGGTTCGCCGGGTATGGCGTGGAGGATGGGGCGTTTCGAGAGCAAATGGCCTGGCCGAAAAGGTGCCTCCATCCCCTGCCTGAGAAACTTACTGCGACTGATGGCGCGTTACTGGAGCCATTGGGGGTGGCTCTGCATGCGGTGGATCTCGGGTCCCTCAAAATGGGCATGAAAGTGGGTGTTTTCGGTTGTGGACCCATTGGCTTACTGATCGTACGCATCGCGCGGCTCATGGGTGCTTCTCAGGTCATCAGCACGGATATATTGCCCCATAGGTTGGAAGTAGCCCGTGAACTGGGTGCAACTACGGTGCTTGCATCCCCGGATGGCGCCGAGCGAGCGGAAGTTTGGGCCACCAGCGCCGGTGAAGGCGTGGACGTGGCTTTTGAAGTCGCCGGTGAGAATGCCGCCGTCGAGACCGCGGTCGCCAGTACCCGTGCCGGCGGCTCGGTAGTGCTGGTCGGCATACCGGGCTCCGATATAACCAGCTTCCAGGCTTCGACTGCGCGGCGCAAAGGCCTGACGATCAAATTGTCTCGACGCATGAAGCATGCCTACCCCCGCGCAATCGGCCTGGTCGAGCAGGGTCTCGTTGACGTGCGCTCCCTGGTGACCCATCGCTTCCAGCTGGAGGATTATGCCAAGGCTTTTGCCGTAGCCCGGCGGCGGGAAGGCTTGAAGGTAGTCATCGAACTTGCCCCGCCGATTTGATTTATTCGAACAGGTCCTTCATAATTAGCCTATTTTATCTTTTCGCTGGTTCGGTTGTTTATTAAATGATCTCGGTCGCTGAATCATGATCTGAAAGAAGCATATCTAAAATTTCAATATTTCCCCCCTTTTGTACTCTTACCACGCTACTCGACAGTATGAGGCCACTCATTCTAATCCGCTATATGGCTGGGATATATCTTATTCGAAATGGAGTTTTTAACTTCTATCACCGGATAAATGAATTTGCAGTCTTTTTATTTCGGGTATGCTTTGAATTGGCTCAGACAGGTCATTGCCAGAAAACAACGTGGTTCCTCTAAAATCGAGGAGGAGATAATGGCTGATAAACCATTACAATGGATATTCGCACGCAGAAGTATCCGTAAGTTTTATTCCAATCCGGTTGAGGATGAGAAGGTTGATTTGATTTTGCAGGCCGCCATGGCAGCGCCGTCAGCCAACAACGCCAAACCCTGGCATTTTATTGTCGTGAAGAACCGGCAGACCCTGGATCAGATAGCCAAGCTCCACCCCTATGCGAAGATGTGTTACGAAGCGACCCTGGCTATCGTCGTCTGCGGTGATCCAGCCATCTCAAAAAACTACTGGCCCCAGGACTGCTCCGCCGCTACCCAGAATATCTTACTGGCGGGCACCGCCCTGGGACTGGGCACCGTCTGGCTGGGCGTGCATCCCAGGGTGGAGCGGAAAGGGAATATGAAAAAACTCTTCGGTATCCCTGAGAATATGGAAGTCCTGGCCGTAGTTGCGATCGGCTACCCGGCTGAGCAGAAAAGTCCCCGTACCCAGTTTGACGCCAGCCGGGTGCATGCCGACATGTGGTAGGTCCCTATCTTATCATTGCGAAGAAATCGGTGCCAGCCTGGCAGGGAGACTTAAAGATGAGACCAATCATCAAGTTTCTGGATGATAGCCTTATCGAAAGGATTGTTTCCGAAGCGACCCACATTCTTTGTACTCTTGGAATTGAGATCCACAATGAAGGTATTTTATCATTATTATCGGATCATGGTGCCAAGATTGATCTCAAGCGAAACCACGTGACTTTCACGAGTGGTATAATTGAGAAGGCCCTGAAGACAGCACCGGATTCGTTTAAACTCTATAATGTTAAGGGTGCTGAGACCCACGATTTCTCCGGTTATAATGTATACTTCACACCGGGCTCCGCTGCTTTGCATATCCTTGATTACCATACCAATCGTATCCGGAAACCTTCGACGCAGGACTATGTGAATTATGTGAAGGTCACCAGCCAGCTCGAGCACATAGCATCCCAGAGTACCGCCCTCATTCCGACTGACGTCCACGAAAAGATCTCCGACAGTTATCGACTGTTCCTGAGTTTTCTGTACGGTGAGAAGCCGGTTGTGACCGGGGCCTTTACGGTTCAATCCTTTGAAGTGATGAAAGACTTTCAGGTGGCGATACGCGGGTCGGAAGAGGGACTCAAGGGAAAGCCGCTCACCATTTTCTCCTGCTGCCCGACTTCACCCCTGAAGTGGAGTGATATCACCTCCCAGAATGTGGTTGATTGTGCGCAATACTCCATACCCGTGGAATTGGTAGCCATGCCCCTTTCGGGATTCATTGCGCCCGTAACACTGACCGGCACGCTTGTGCAGCACACGGCTGAGACCCTGAGTGGAATTGTAATCAGTCAGCTCGCCAATCCCGGCACTCCAATTCTATATGGGGGCTCTCCAGCCATCTTTGATATCCGCTATGAGACCACTCCCATGGGGGCTGTGGAAACCATGATGATCGATTGTGCCTATAATGAGATCGGGAAATACCTGGGACTGCCAACCCAGGCCTACATATCGTTGAGCGATGCTAAACAACTTGATACCCAGGCGGGAATAGAGAGCGGCGTAGGTGCAACCCTGGCGGCTTTATCGGGGATCAACAACATTTCAGGACCGGGAATGCTTGACTTCGAGAGCTGCCATAGCCTCGAAAAGCTGATAGTTGATAATGAAATATGTGGCATGACCTTCCGACTGATTGAGGGCATAGAACCCAAAGATGATTTTCCCTCCCTGCCGATCTTTCAGGAGCTGCTCAAGGAGCAGCATCTGCTGATCTCGGATCACAGCCTGCGCTATCGCGATGAGGAATTCCTTTTCCCGGGGCCGGTGATCGATCGTGCCAACCGCGCAAGATGGGAAGAGGAGGGGGCATTAACCCTGAAAGAGCGGGCCCATAGTGTAGTGCAAGCGTTGCTGAAACAATACAAGCCGTCCGGCTTGCCTGCGGCAGTCAAAAATGAACTGATCCAGCTCATGGAGAAAGAGGCCCGCCGCTATGGACAGGATCATCTACCGGAGAGGTTGCCGTGAGTCGGATGGTGCCAATCAACCTGGATGACATTATGCCCGCAGAGGAAGCGGTGCTCCACAACCAGGGCATCCCCAGGGGCGCCACCATTCCGCGAAGCATTCAGACGCTTATGGGCCAGGCCATGGAATCGTTTTCCACCACAGCTGAACCTGCCGGCATGCTGGCGGAACTATCCAGGGGTGAATTCGAGTCGATCTTCAGGGGTGAGGGGAAAAACGAAGCCGAGAACCCTATTGCGCAGATTTTTCCGCGCGCGGATCATCTGGCACTGTTCGCTCTTACGCTGGGTGCTAAAGTCAGCACAACCATTGAGGGGCTTTTTAGCGACAGTCAATTTGCCCTCGGTTCGATGCTTGATACGGTGGCCTCCCTGGCCGCCGACCTGGCAGTTGAAGTATGTGAAGCCGCCTATTTCGCAGACCTCTCACATAGGGCTCTTGTCACGAATGATTGCCGCGTTCTGAGCTATAGCCCCGGCTACTGCGGCTGGCATATCAGCGGACAGAAAAAACTCTTCCAGTTTCTACGTCCGGAAAAGATCGGCATTTCACTTAACAACAGCTTTTTAATGAGTCCTTTGAAATCTGTCACCGGCGTCTTAATCGCAGGTAAAAAAGAAATTCATATCTTTAAA
>JBGVTM010000305.1 GCA_041862535.1 Candidatus Neomarinimicrobiota bacterium
CATGGTACTGGCGGAAGGGGAAGACACGGCATTTGTGGACGTAGATCCCACCCTGGTGCAGTCCCTGATGGCGGGACAGAGCATCCAGCTCAAGACCTTGAAGGCTAACGAAAACCTCTCTACAATAGTGGACCTGTTCTCCGGGGCGTACGGGATCAATGTGCCGCTGGGCAAGGGCTTTAAGGTACAGGCCATTTACCACAGCGTGTATCGCACCGGTGATCCGGAGCAGGATCCCCGGGCGGCGGTCTGGCCGGAGCCAGTCTGTTCCAACGTGCTGGAATATCCCCCTGGTCAGTGAAATGTGCGGAACGGCTCCTGGTTACCCTGTCTGAACAGGCTTACATGAGAAGCGCGTGTCTTCCGTCGCTGTAATCCGTCATGGATATCAACGTTATCCCTTTTAATGAGAGAGCGACTCCTACCAAGAATCCCATAGACCTGAACATATCGGCTGTGGAGATCGTGGAGCTGCTGCTCCACCAGGCTGTTACCAGCCGGGCCAGTGACATTCATCTGGAGTCCCGGGAAGGGGCGCTTTCAGTCCGATACCGCATCGACGGCCTGCTATCCCGGGGGCCTGACATCACCCGGCAGCAGTCGGCGGTGCTCAGCCGGTTGAAGATCCTGGCCAACATGGACATTGCCGAGAAGCGCCGTCCCCAGGACGGGAAGTTCAGCTTCAGCGGGTCCAATGGCGAGCTGGACGTGCGGGTCTCCACCCTGCCCGGCATTCATGGAGAAAAAATCGTCCTGCGGTTGCTGAACCGCTCCGATCAGAACCTGTCTGCTGACCACTAACAACCCGAAACTTGTCCCTGAGGGACCCCTTTGGGGTAACTTGAAACTTCTTTTTTTCGCGCATCTCGCGCACCAAGCGCACCAGGCGAACGACAAACCGCTGCCAATGGCTTATATTCAGCCGCTATGATAATGCTAACCCATATCATGCCGCGGGTGCTCTTACCGCTGCAATACCTCACAGTGGCCGTAGCAATCCGTCATCGCGAGCCCGACCTGAAGGTCGGGAGTGGCGATCTCATTTTGCTCCGAAGGAGTCCCTTCGGGGCATTTTGCTCTTTGCAATTTGCATTTTGCACTGTTCTCCACCATTTGCCGCCGCCATATCGCCCCGCGCGCACTCCCGTCCCTGCTTTTGGAGCGGAAATGTTTTTCAACAGGCAGATTCCGGCCTCTCGTCGGGAAAAAACTTTAAAATGCTGAATTTTGTATGGATTTTGTTGAATTTCTCACTGGCCCCGGTAGCGTCAGATCGAGACCGCCCCCTTCCTGAATCCCGTCTTTCCGATCAGCGCATTGATCAGTACCGGCTTGCCCTCTCCAATGGCGGCTCTGGCCGCGGCCAGGACGTCCGGAATGTCAGCCGGATTGTCCAGCAGGTATCCCCGGGCGCCCAATCCCTCAGCGACTATATGGTAGTCTATGCGGGCGAGAGTGGTCCCGACATCATCCTTCAGCAGAGGCACCTGTTCGCGGGCGATCTGGGTCCAGCCGCCGTCATTACCCACCACGGCGATCACTGGCAGGCCGTGCCGGACGAAGGTGTCCAGTTCCATGAGCGAGAATCCCACCGCACCATCGCCGTAAAGGATCCATACTTCCGCTTCGGGGCGGCAGAGCTTGGCCCCCAGGGCGAACCCGGCTCCTACGCCCAGCGTGCCAAACACACCGGGGTCCAGCCAGGAGAGGGGTCCCCGGGGACGCACCGTGTAGCTGGCGGTGGCCACGAAATCGCCGCCGTCGGCCACGATCAGGCTCTTAGGTGCCAGGCTGGCATCAATTTCTCGAAGCAGCCGCAGCGGATTGATCCAATCAGACCTTTCCTCCGCATGGGTCGTGATCCGCTTTTCCCCCTCTTCCTGAAGGCGCCGCAAGCGGACCAGCCAGGACGGCCACCTGCCGGAATCCCATCCAGCCAGGTCGGAGAGTCCCCACAGGAACAGTGCCGGATCGGCGTGAATTGCCAGCTTGGGCCGCCGATTCAATCGCAGCTGGCCCTTATCACGATTGACGGTTATCAGAATAGCGCTGCGGGGGATCTGGCGGCCGTAATTCAGCCGGAAATCACAGGGCATCCCGGCCAGGATGACCAGGTCGGCTTCTTTCAGCGCCTGCCGGCGCTGGTGGCGGCACTGCAGGGGATGGTCCGGCCCCAGCAGTCCCCGGGCCATGCCAGCCAGATAGACCGGTATGCCCAGGCCTTCAATGGCCTTCGCTGGCTGCTTGACTTCTGCCGGCGCGAGAAGGGCCTGGCTACCCACAATCATCAAGGGCCGTTGCGCGGTCTCCAGAAGGACTGCGGCCTGCTTGATATGCGCCGCTGATGGCCGCTGGATGGTCGACACAGCTGGCGGCGCTGGGCTTTCGTCCGCCTGACCCGCAAATAGCCGGTTCATATGGTATCGCAAGTAGGTTTTCTGGATCCGGCTCGCTAGGCTTCGCTGCTTGACCGACGTATCGGGCTCACCAAGATACCACTGTCGGACGAGTTCTTCCGGATAGAGCAGGTCGACCGGCAGTTCGACGAAGACCGGGCCGGGAACTCCCTCCCGGGCGAGTCGGAAAGCCGATTCCAGTGTGGGAACGATCTGCCGGACGGTCTTGGGAGCGGCGAGCCATTTCACATGCGGCTTGAATAATGCCTTCTGGTCAATATCCTGCAGTGCGCCGCGGTTTTTGAGGACCGTGGCTGTCGCGCCGCCGATGAGCACCAATGGCGACTGGGCCAGCTGGGCATTCTTGACCGCGGTTACCGTATTGGTTACCCCCGGGCCGGCTGTCACCACGGCGACGCCTGGAATACCACAGAGGCGGGCTACGGCATCGGCGGCGAAGACAGCCGTGGCCTCGTGGCGCACATCAATGACCCTGATGCCGAGTTCCTTGGCAGCTACCAGGATGGGGGAGATGTGCCCGCCGCAGAGAGTGAAAAGATTTTGAACCCCTTGCGCCTTTAAGACCCGCGCAACTAGGGCTCCACCATGTGCATGAACGTCCATAAGTCGTGATAATTAGGTGGGCCTAAGCTAGATACTGTCACGAGAAAAACCCTATTGAAAAGACTACTCGATCCACCAGGAATAGATCGGCAGTCACCAGCCTTAAAGGAAGGCCTATGCCGCGCAACGGTGATCGCTTTAAGTTTAGGCCTATTTTTCGAACGATTATGATGGTCAGCCGTCCCTTACGCCGCCTGTACGACTGGGTCCTCCATTGGGCCGAAACCCCCTATGGAGCGCCGGCCCTGTTCCTGCTGGCCTTTGCCGAGTCATCATTCTTTCCAATCCCACCCGACGTGCTTCTGATTGCTCTGGCTGTGTCCGTCCCGTCCCGGGCCTTCTGGTATGCTCTGATTTGCGCCGCCGGTTCCCTCATCGGGGCCTACCTGGGG
>JBGVTM010000306.1 GCA_041862535.1 Candidatus Neomarinimicrobiota bacterium
AAGGTATACTCGGAACAGGAGCCGGTGCCCCTTTTCAGCACGACCGGAGCCACGTTCCAGCCACCCTCCAGCTTGTACTCCACCGTGTTGCGCACGTAGTCGAATATCTTGCGGGCCATCCAGTAGGGATTGGTCTCGTCACCTACAATTTCCTTGGCCAGATCCTGGATGTAAGGATCGTCAATCTGATACTTGCTGCCGTTAGCGGTATAGGTCTTCCGGATGTCCCGCGGAACGTCCTTCAGCGTGCCGCAGCGGTGGGGGAAAATGAAGTAATTGATCTCGGAGACCTCGGCCTCAACCGTCATAATGGTCTGGATGGCGGCTTCCGACTGGATATCCTCATAGTGGAAATGAGCGAAAGCCTGGTTCCAGCGGTCGGTGATGGTCCGGTAGTCCTCCGGGGTGAACGATTGGGCTTGAATCTGCTGCTGCGGCAGGTTTTCCGGGATGGCGATGTAGACGTTCAGCTCCTGGAGCTGTCCCTGACCATAGACCTTGACTTCATGGGTAAAGGTCACGCGCGCCTTTCTCTGATTTTCTAGGGTGTAGAGCTCATCGTCTTCCCGCACGAGCTGGTAAAGGCTGTCGGCTTGATAATCTACGTTCCATAGATATTTTCCATCCCAGGTCAGGCCGCGAGGGTAGGGCCTCGGAGATTTCATTACGATGATGACTTCGCCATCTTGGGGATCGATCATATGGATCTCGTCCAGGATGCGGTCGGCGCACCACAAATAGGTGCCGTCGAAGGTCAGTCCCTGGGGATTTTCAGCAGGAGCGGAGAAGGATTGGACAGCGGTGCCGTCACTCAGGTCGACTTTCATGATTTTGTCGGCCCCGGCATCACTGACCCACAGCGTTTGACCGTCCCATGCCAGTCCTTCCGGACTGCTGCCGGGGGCGTCGATGGCCCTCAGGATCGTCCCGTCCGACGGGTCAACTTGAAATATCTTTTGCTGCTGCTGATCGATATTCCATAAGTAGCGCCCATCCCAGGTTAATCCCAGCGGCCAGAAGCCGGGCGAGGCCAGCTCCTTAACCACGGCACCCGTTTTCGGATTCATACAGACCAGCTTGTCCGCTTTATGATCAGTCACCCATAGGTTGGTGCCGTCGAATGCCAGTCCGGTCGGGCAGGTAAAGGGGGCTTTAAAAGAGTGAATGACTTTGCCGGGATGGGCCAGAGTCGAGGTTGAAGTTCCCAGAAACAGGAACAGGATGAGGGTCGGCATATAGCGCATGATTAGGATTTCCTTTGCTAGAATGATAGGGGGTGTACTCTTGTTTCCTATATGATAGGTGCAAAGGTCAATGAAAGCAAGCAAAACGGCGAATTCATCCGGGTAGCGGCTCATTTGGGGCTACCGGTGCCCGGGTGCGGGCACTTTCGAAACCCGGCCCGGACAACTTTCAGGTTCTGTGCCTTGACATCGGGTAGGCGGGCTGGGTACCTTGCCGCCAAGTGGTTATCTAAGAGTATTTCAATGGCACCTTGGTTCGGGGATAAACCCGACCTCACGAAACATGCTGAGCCAACGGGATCTGGTTCGGGGGGACCGGCAGAGGACTTACGGCGTTATTATCGGCAGTCCCTGGTCGCGTGGATTGCGGAATTGGAATCGGCTGGTGCGTCCCTGTTGGCCCGCGAGCCGGGGGCGGTTGAGACTGTGCAGCAGATCGCCCACATCCTGAAGGGATCGGGCGGCACTTTCGGCTTCCCGGAGATCACCACAGCTGCTAAGGCCCTGCAAAAAGCCAAGCAGGAGGACCTGTCGGCTAGCCTGGAAGCGTTGCTGGCAATCCTGCGCAGCGTGGTGGCCTCGGAGGCGGAGCGATAAAGTCTGCCGCGGACAGGTCTGAGCAATATATTACCTAGCAGATGTCATCCTCGCTAGGCTAATTTCACCGGTGCCGGCCAATAAGACCGGCACTTAGCAGTAATCTTATATAAGGAACTGACAATCGTCGTTCCTGATCGATCGGAACAGCAAGTCCCGTATCGATAGTACAGACGGGATGGGGGTCTGATATGCGTATAGCGGTAATTGACGATGATCCCGGCATTCTGACCTGGTTCAGCAGCCAATTGGCAAAAGAGGGCCATGAGATGTTCACTGCACCGGATGGCGAGCAGGGCCTTAAGCTCATATTGGAGGAGGAGCCGGATGTCTCATTGGTGGACTTGAAGATGCCTGGCCTTGATGGATTGACGGTGATTAGGAAAGCTCTGCAAAAGCTGCCGCAGGCCCATATAATTCTCATAACAGCCTACGGGAATATCCGGACGGCAGTGGAGGCCATGAAGCTGGGGGCTTTCGATTACCTGACCAAGCCCCTGGATATAGACGAAGTCAAGATGCTCCTGGCTAAGTGCCGGCAGCGGATCGAGATGGAGAAGGAAAACATCCTGCTGAAGGAGCAGATGGAACAGCTGAGCCGGGGGGAGATCTACATTACCAGGAATAAGGCGATCCAGCGTCTGTTGGAGCAGGCCCGAAGTGTGGCGGGAACTGACTCCACCGTTTTGATCACCGGTGAGAGCGGTACCGGCAAGGAGGTGTTTGCCAAGTATATTCACAAGAACAGTCAGCGGGCACGCAAGCAGTTCATGGTAGTGAACTGCGCGGCCCTCTCGGAGCAGCTGTTGGAGAGCGAGCTGTTCGGCCACGTGAAGGGATCATTTACGGGGGCCTATGCGGATCACGCCGGGTACTTTGAGGTCGCCGATGGTGGCACCGTCTTTCTGGACGAGACGGGTGAGCTCAGCCCGGCCATGCAGGTGAAGCTCCTACGGGTGCTGCAGGAAAAGGAGTATTCCCGGGTGGGAGAGACCAAGACCCGGCGCACCGACGTGCGGATACTGGCGGCCTCCAATCGCGATCTGCAGCAGCTACTGACGGAAGGGAAGATCAGGGAGGATTTCTACTATCGGATCAACGTGTTCGAGTTCCACCTGCCGCCGCTGCGGGAGCGGCCCGAGGACATCATGTTCTACTTTGAGCGCTTTATCAGTGAATACGCCACCCAGATGAACAAGCCGACCCCCCGGATCGACCCGAATGTACGGGACCTCCTGCTCACTTATGACTGGCCCGGCAACATCAGAGAGCTCAAGAACGTGGCCGAGCGGTCATCCATTCTCTGCAATCCCGAAACGGGGGTGATTTCCAGCGACCTCATTCCCGACCGGCTGGCCTGGAGCACCGCCAGGGAGCTGGACTACGAGGGCGATGACTTCAAGCTCGCCAAGGAAATGATGGTTAAGGAATTTGAGATCAATTTCATTACCCAGCACCTGCGCAAGCATAGAGGTAACATCGCTGCCACGGCTCGGAAGATCGGCGTGCATCCGGTCTTTCTGCGGCAGAAAATTGCCAGCCTGGGCATCGACGCCAAGCACATCAAAGACGAAAGCGCCAAGGCTTAAGGTCCCGGCGCTTTCCATTTTCCTTTATTTAGTCCTTCAATTGACTGCGGCTATTTTCTCACCGCTGCCGCAGCTAACCGCAGGGCCTGCCCTGAGCCGAGTTTACCCTGAGCCTGTCGAAGGGAAGGGCCTGCCCGGAAGGGGTTCGAAGAGACGCTAAGGTCGCAAATTAGTTCAGGAGCAGGGGCTTATTGCGCCCCGTCCCTACTTAATCCGGATAACCTCCACCAGGTCGACCAGCATAGCGCTATAAACTATGCCGCCGGCGTTTAGATTTAGCGTCGGAGTTTCATTGGCCGGGCAAAGGAGGGTGTCTTCGGTTTCGTAAGCAGTCCACACGGAATCAGAGATATAGATATCGATATAGCTTAACCGCTCGCCCTCTTCGTTGAACCACGATAATGAAACACCGCCGCCGAAAGCCAGGTTCTTGCCCCAGCAGCGCAGCTTCAGATAGCGTTCCTCATCCGCTGGAAGCAAGTCGAGGCGAAAGTGGGGGACAATACATGTTCCTGATACAAATAAGGATTGATTCCCCCCTTGAGGAGGAGTATCGGTCCGGAATTCAACGTCACCATATCCCCACCACCCGGCGGTATCGGCAGGAGATTCGAAAGAGTTGAAGTAGATCACCACATCATCCTCATCCTGTTCCGGCTCAACTGCCTCCTTGCATGCGATGACAACGCACAGGGCGAGAGTTAAAGAGATGAGTATGGCGATTCGAACGAGCCGCATTGAACGTCCTTTCCTGAGCACAGGGTTGACCTGCGCTAATATAAGGTTGTTAATACCGCCTTTCCGCATTTGTCAGTGGTCCTTGCGGCCGACCGGGCTTAGAACGCCTCGCCGTAATCCCGGATGATGCGGTCGATCTCCTGGAGGGCGAACTGCCCCAGGCGCTGCTGCCGGTTGCGGGCGGCGGTATCGGTGGTGCCCAGATCGCCGAGAACAATGATATTTTCGTCGTTCAGGCGGGTAGCGGGACCAGTGTAGTTGAAGCTGCCGGCGATGATCACCTGCCCATCGATGACCATGAGCTTGTGGTGGAGCTTGTTCAACAGGGCCTTGTGGGGAACCGCGTAGAGTTCGGCCCCGGACTTGGCCACATTCCAGGCCGCCGCCCACTTCTGCCGGGCAGCGGGTCCGTCCAGGGCGCCGCGGATTTTGACAGCCCCGGTGCGGGCCAGGGCAATCATGGTGTCGTCGATGCCTGACGATTCGGCAAAGGTGAAGATGGCGAAATCAATGCGCTCGCGGGCCTTGGCCATCTGCTTCATGATCTCCATTTCCGGGTTATGGTCCGGCGCGAAGAGCACCTTGACGCGCACGCCGGAGACATCCACCTCCGGAGGTAGGGGATCGTGCCCTTCGTTCAACTTGCCGAAGTGGCCCTGCATGATCTCCTTAAACTCCCGCCAGTAGACCCTGGCCACCTGCTTGTCGCGGATGATCACCACGTGGTTGAGGTTCTGCGATACTCCGGTGGGGGTGAAGTTGGTGGAGCCGCTGAGCACGGCCGCCTCTTCACTACCGGAGTCGCGGACCATGAACTTCTGGTGGAAGATGTGGGGATTGTAATCGGTGTGTATCCGGGCGTGGGCGCGAAGCAGGGCGTCGTGGATTCCGCGGTTCGGCTCGTTGGCACCACCGGGGCTGAAGGGGGTGGATATTGCCCGGTCGACGCTCAGGTAGTCCCACTCGATGACTATCCGCACCACCACCCGGCGCTGGCGGGCCCGGATCAGGGCTGAGGCGATGGGCACCGATTCCAGTTCCTGTACCGCCACATCCAGGCGCTTCCTGGCGCCGTCGATGAATTGGACGATGATTTCTTCCAGGTTGTCGGGGGCCCCCAGCTCCGAAGGGCCCATATACAGCTCAAGGTTACCTATTTGAAGGCTCATATCATCCCCCTCTCTTTGACTTAAGTATATTAATATAAGTCAAGACGGAGTGCCACCACAATCTCAAGGCGGCGTCGGAGAAAGTTGTCAATATAAAAAAGCCCTCCCGCATGAGGAGGGCCTTATTGGGTTTGTGTTAGGCTTATGGCATCATTCCTTTAGCTTGAAATCAACCGGGACCGCGACCCATACTGCTACCGGTTCCCCTTCCTGTAGGGCTGGCTCCCAGGTGACGTTCCGGAGCGCTTTAATAGCGGCCTCGGCCAGGCGGGGATCGCCGGAGTCGTTGCGCATGACCTTGATAGCATCACCAGTCTGGCCGTTGGCCAGCACCTGAAGCGTGAGAATTACCATTCCTTCCACGCCGGCCTTCTTAGCCTCTTCAGGGTAGATCAGATGCTTCTGGATAGCTTTGAACCCGCCGATTGGGACGGGCGGGGTGTCATAGGGAACGAAGACGGGTTCAAACTCCCCGGCGAGTTCCTTTGCGGGCGGCGGCGCAGGCGATTTTGACAAGCCTGCGGCAATATCCTCTTCATGTTTTTGGCATTGAGAGGCAATTAAGAGCAAGCCGAATGTCAGGCTCGCCAGCAGCAGTTTCTGATTTGTCGTCGTACGCTTCATAGTTCGCTCCTTTAAGCTGATTATGTGAGCAAGTCGTTTCTTAAAATTGTTTTTGGTCTCAGAGAAACAGGTTCCCGTCTGGAAGGCCGGGCGGGGAAGCATGCTGTTATGTAGCTGCTCCAACAGTAGTTCCCCGTATTGCCGCGGTTCCATAGCCGTGCGAACCAGCGCATACTCGTCACAGATCTGCTCCCGGTAACGGGCCAGGCGGATTACCATGATCCATGTCAGAGGGTTCAAGGGGTGCAGCATGAGGGCGATCCCCTGGAGCAGGTTGACCAACCCATCCCGGCGGCGGATGTGGGCAAGCTCGTGGTAGAGGATAGCCCGCAGGGTGGCGGGTTCAGCCCGGGCGGCCTGGGCGGTCAGGTAAATCCGCGGGCGCAGTAGACCGATGGTGAGAGGCGAAGGAATGTGGTCCGAAGTGAACACCGGCGGCCATACCTCCCCTGAAAGCGGCCAGGCCTGGGAGGGAGACCACCGGCGCGCCGGTGAAGCGTACAGCTGTACCCGGAATATGACAAATCGAACGGCTATCAGAATGAGCAGCGCCAGGGATGTCCCCAACCAGGCTAGGAGCAGGATCGCGCCCAGTGATGCCGAGGTGGTCTCCCCAGGCTGCATAGGTGCCAGACCTATGACAGGTGCCAGGAAGGTGAAATTCTCCTCAGTGCCAGGCCAGAGGTCCAGAGCCGGTATGGACAGCACCGGCGGCCAGAGAGCCTTGGCGAGGGCCACCAGCCAGAGGGCGTACCGGAACCTGGACGTGGCTTTCGATATCCAACTGTCCAGGGCCAGAACAACCAGCACGACGATGGTGAACTGGATTTCTAGCGGCAGCAGGACTGTCAGTAGCGCAGGCGCCTTCAACTGCAAAGTCTGCCACAGGCCGGTCATCGGCTTTCTTCTGTATGTTCAGCCAGAATCCGCTTCAACTCCTGCAGCTCCTCAGGCCTGAGTTTGACGGAACTGACCAGAAAAGAAGCCATGGCGCCCAGGGAGCCTTGAAACATGCGCTGAGCGACCCCGATCAGCGAACCCCGTAGTACATCCTCCCGGCCCCTGACGGCGGAGTAGTAGTTGATCCTACCCTGCTTGCGGCGTGTCAGGAATCCCTTTTCTACCAGTATATTCATCAGGGTCTGAACGGTGGTGTAGGCCTTTTCCGACCGGGGATAGGCGGCTTCCAGGACCTGCCGGACGGTAACGGACCTGCCCACGCGCCAGATTGCGTGCATGATTTCCCACTCCGCGACGGAAAGTTCCTTTCGAGACTGCTTCATCGGCTCCTCGCTCTACTAATCTCTTAGTAGCAATCTACTAAATGATTAGTAGCCCCGCAAGCTGTTTTCTTTAGGCTTGGGAACGGTCAGGGGATTGCTATATACAGGCGGTCCGGATACCAGCTACTTCTCGGCCCAGTTGCGCAGCTCCCGCTTGATCTTCTCCTCAATCTTCCGGCCGATTTCCTCCCATTCCTTGTCCCTCCCTTCCTCCTCTTCAGCCCAGTCACGAATGGCCCGGCGGACCTTCTCCTCCACCTTCTCACCGATCTTCTCCCACTCGCGGTCACCCATCTTATAAGCCCGCTTCTTGCAACTGAACGGACTTGAACCGCTGCCGAAGAATATGGCCGCTCCCAGCAGGAAACCGAAATTGTACCAGCCGCCGGTATTGTTCACCTCGTACATGTGCACCGTGTCGCTGAACAGGCTGATGATGAACGTAACCACGCAGATCAGCCCGTGCCATAGACCCGCCCAGAATCCGGCCGCCTCGGCCACAAACCGCTCATTCCCCGGCGCACAACCGGAAATGACCAGCAACGTGAAAGCAAATCCTATCAGCGCGAGGCGCTTGGTACTGGTAACCATTTTTTCATTCCTCCTTACTCGGCGTACAGGTCGATTATCCGCTCAATGGCCTCGGTGCAGACGCGGCAGTAGTAGTGGTGGTTGCGGCTGAACATAATGCAGTCCACCTCGGGTCGGTAGAGTCCTTTAGCCTGATAGCTGGCGCCCTCGAAGGCCCCCACCTTGCCGAAGTACGGTTCGGCCTCCAGCATAGCCTTCGTGATGGCCTTCACCTCTCCGAAGAGAGCATCCATGGATTCCTCGGAGGCGCCCTGCTCCCGCAGCTCACGGCGCTTCTGCTGGTAGGCATAGGATGCTGAATCGTAGGCGGCCTGGTTCCAGGGAGTAGGTATCGGCGTATCGATGTCCAGGAGATGCCACCACTTGAGCTGCTGGGGGTCCAGCAGGGCAGTGACGTTTGGTTCCCAGGGCTCCACGCCGGGCGGGATGAATTCCTCGTAGGCCACCGTCGAGGCGTAGTACTCGTCGCCCAGGCCGCCGAAGGAATGGCCGAACTCGTGGATGAGCAGATAAGGTGCCTCGTTGCTCCGGGCCGAGGCGGTGGTGTACAGGTTGAGGATCCCCCCGCCGCCGTACTTGCGGTCATTGAACAGGATGATCAGGGCATCGTAAGGTGCCTGGGCGGCAATATCGCGGATGATTTGATTGGCCCAGGTAAGGACGTAGCGGTCCAGGTCGAAGGCGTTGAAGCTCAGACCCAGGGGGCTGTCGCGCCAGATGCCGGCCCGGGGATTGGAAATGCCCGACTCGACCGCAGCCAGGTCGATGGCCCGAACGTTGAAGTCGCCCTTGCGCGAGTGGTAGGGTTCGGCGCCAAACAGGACGCCCGCCAGCCGCTCCACGTCCTTGTGAAACTGCCGGCGCTCCTTCTTGGTGTAGCCCTCACTCAGGAAGAGAAGGTCCACTTTGGCGGCCGGGGGGCCGTTTTCGAACAGCGCCCAGACCTTGCCCTGGGCTGCGATGGAAGAGCGGTTCACGAAACGGCTCTGGGGATCGACTAGGCCGGTATAGATCGGGTGGAAGGCGCCGTCGTTCCCGCGCTTGTTCAGGATGATCCGTACCGGTTTGCGGGGCTCGGGAAAACGCTGGGATTCGTGGAAGCTGTGCCAGATACCCTTCCGGGCCTCGCCGATGGTTTCCCACTCGCCGTAGATGCTGGCGAAGCCCCGCGAGTAGATCACCTGTCCGGAGGCGGTATCTACCACCTGGAAGAGGTACTTGCCCAGGTTGGTGTCATCCACCAGGTGGGCGCGGCTGCCGGGCCATGAACCCTCCAGGCGGACCTGGTCGAGGCTGATGTGCTCCTCCGTAGCGGTACCGCTGTGGTAGTAATCAAAGCGCAGGGTCTGGCCGGTGAAGTAGTTGTCGAAAGCCTGGCCGAGAGTATAAGCCAGGGGGAGCAGCAGAAAGAGAAGTAGACGGCGCATGATGTCACCTCATGAATGTTTGCGATGGAGAGACCTTAAAATTTAGCCATGAGGATTGCGGATGTATACGTGAAGTTCCCCCCTGAAAGCGCTGATAGTTGATCCTTTCTGGACCGGAAATGTTTGCTTTGTCGGGATCTATGGTAATATATTAACATTGCAACAATGTTACATGAATATGGAGGTAGTTATGCCGACAATCAGGATTGATGACGAGGTGTGGGAAGAGTTGAAGCTGCGCGCAGTCCCGCTGGAAGATACGCCTAATTCGGTTCTCCGCGTGCTGCTGAAGCTGGAGATTGGCAAGGGGAAACGGAAGTCACGCCAGCCGGCCCGGCAGCACGGCGCCGCGCAAGTAGAGGGGGGCACGCCCCGGCATGAATTCCGGGCACCGATCCTGCGGGCGCTCTCCGCGCTGGGCGGTGCGGCCCAGGAAGGGAAGGTTCTAGCCCATATTGAGCAGCAGCTGGCCGATCAATTGACCGAGGTTGACAGGGCACCTATACCCGGCGGCAGGGACCGGGATATCCTGTGGAAAGTCGCGGCCAGAGAGGAGCGGCGCATCATGGCCCGGAAGGGCCTGGTAAAACAGGAATGCCCGAAGGGAATCTGGGAACTCACCGAAGAAGGCTTGGTCGCCGCAGAAAGGCTCAGCCGTTAAGCCTTAGCGGTAGGGGCACAGCGTGCTGTGACCTTAACGAAGCGGCCTACCGCGTAAGACTGAACTTCGCCGCACTCACCGCCCCGAAAACGCCGTAACCGCCGGTGACAGTGGTGAGGGTCTCCTGGTAGGTCTGCGGCTTGAGGGTAATGGTGGTGGTCAGGTAGTCGGCCAGATTGGCGTCGTATCCGTAGATGTGGACGGTGAGGGTGTCTCCCGGCTCGGCGGCGGTATTGAAGAAGAGGGGCAGCGGGCCGGTGCCGGGATTCGAGAAGCGGTAATGCAGCGAATCAGAGGACGAAAGCAGGTAGACGTCGTAGAGGTCGGTATCGGCGGTTGTCAGCAGTTCGAAGTAGACCCCCTGTTCCATCACCACCGGACCGGAATGCGCCGCCGGCTTGACCGGCACCACGGTGGTGTCGGTGAGGGTGGGGAAGTCGCGATGTTCAATAGTGAGGTGGTACTGCTCACCTGCAACCGGGAAAAAGTCGTAGTTGGTGTAGATCTCCCCCCGCAGGCTGTCCAATTCATGAGTGAATAAGTAGGACGTGGTATCGCCCAGCCCCTGGACGCGTACCGTTGCATCCGTGACGATGGGGATAAAGCTTTCATCCCATTCCAGGGTATCCAGCTCTTGGTAGCGGTAGGCCCGCTCGATGTAGAAGAAGGATGAGCCGGGTTGGTCATCCAGGCGGAGGATTCCCAGAATATTCAGACTCGGTTCGAACTCGGTTTCGACGATGGTGGAAGGCTGGGGTCCGGGTTCGTGGGGTAAACTGCAGGCCGCCAGGAGGGCTATCAGGAGACCAGCGAATACGGACTGGATGTATTTCACAGCGCCAACCCCCGCCTTAAAACTTGATGCTGTAGCCCACTCGCACCGACGGGAAGTAACTGATATCAAACCCGTAATAGCCATAGCCGGGAATGTAGAAATACAGGTATGGATTCCGCCGCAGGAAGAGCAGGTTCTGGATGGTGGTTGTCAGGTAGGCCTCGTCGGTGCCCAGGTATTCCGCCAGGCGGTAGCCGAAGCCGCCGCGCAGTTTCTTCTTCCAGCCGATCTCCCAGTTCAACAGGGGCGGGAAACGCACGTTGTTCTTCACCGGGGTGAGGTACTCCGGGAAATAGCCGTAGGTGTTTTCCACAGGATTGTAATCGTAATGATTGACGATGCCCGTTTCCCAGGTCTTGGGGAAGCCGGAGGTGAACTGGAAGGTGGTGCTGGCGGTGATGTCACGGGTCAGGTTATAGAGCAAGACCGCCTTGAGGTTGTGGGTCTGGTCGCCGTCATAGAGGAACGTTTTGCCTTTCTGGATGGAAGGGTAGCTGCGCAGGGAGCGTGACAGGGAGTAGCCCACCCAACCGGAGAGCCGGCCCAGCTCCCCCCGGAGTAGGAACTCCAGGCCATAGGCTTCGCCGTGGCCTTGCTCCAGGGCGGCTTCGTAGCTGTAAATGGCCGCGATGGTATTGAAGTAGTCAAAACGGTACAGGTTGGTGAGGTCCTTGTAATAGGCCGTCACGGAATAATCCAATCGGTCGCTGATTTTGCCCTCGATCCCCAGAATGTGGTGGATTGAGGTTAGGGGCTCCATTTTTCGCAAGGGGTAGTAATAGTCCATGTACTGGCTGAGCTCGGCATCCTGGGTATTCATGGCGGTGACGTACTGGTGGTAGCGTCCCCAGGCGGCCTTGAGGGTGATGCCGCGCAGCTCCAGGGCCAGGGAAGCCCGCGGTTCCGGGCGCCACTCACTCTCCGGCGACAAGCGGGTATTTCGCAGGCCGAGTTTCAGCAGCAGGGGACCGAATTCGATCTTGTCCTGGAGAAAATAGGCCTGGAGGGTAGAGGTCACCTCGGCCGAAAAGGATGGCAGGGAGAACAGGCCGGCGTCGTTATAAAAGGTGAGCGCGTTCTGCTCGAAGCCCAGCTGCAGGGTCTGGTTCAGTAACGTGAAGTAGGACAGGGTCGCCTTGGTGGTGAGATCCGATACCTCGTTGATCACGCGGGTCTCATAGTTAAGCACAACGTCCACGTTGCCCTCGTAGGTGGTATCCTGAACCCGGAATTTGAGGAAATTTTTGTTGTTCACGTTGAATCCCGAGTAATAGAGGTGGGATTCGAGCACCAGGTTGGGGGTGAGTACGGAACGGGTCTGGAGGCCCATAGCGGTATTGTTGGTGTTGGTCAGGAAGCCGGTGCTGTAGTTGCGCAGGTACGGTTCTTTGAAGTAGATGCCCAGTCGGATGAAGTCGTAGTCGATGAAGTCGCGGGCGTAGAAGGCCGAGAGGCGCAGTCGGGTGCGCCGGATGTTGGCCTGGAGAGCGCCGTTGAAGTCGGCCATGAGGTTGGGCATGCCCATCATGATCCGCGAGAAAAGGTCGGTCAGCACCCGGCCCGAAAGCATCGCGGTTCCCAGATCGCGCACTGGGAATTCCACCGCACCCACGATCCCCGACGTGGACGGCCGGAACTCACCCTGCACCTCCTCCTTGTGCCCCTCCCGCGATGTAATATACAGGATAGAGGAGTTACGCCCCCCGTACTGCGCGTCGAAGCCCCCCACCAGCATTTCAATGTTCTTGATAGCATAGGGATTGAAAATGGCCTGCATGCTCAGAATGTGCTGGGGGTTGTAGATGGTCATGCCGTCGAGCTGCACCAGGTTTTCGCCCGGATCGCCGCCGCGGACGTAGTAAATGGGCGAGATGCGGTCCCCGATCGTGACACTGGGCGAGTACTTGATGAGCTGGAAAACGTCCTTATTGAACTGGGGCACTTCCTTCAATACCTGGGGACTGACCTCGAAGCTGGCGATGTCCATGTCTTTCTGGATGATGGCGCCCCGGTGGGCCGTGACGGTAACGGCCTGGGCCTGGAGCACTGTGGGAGCCAGGTTGATGGTCCCCAGAAACAGATCGCTGGCGCCCACCCGGATGGTCCGGCGATAGTGCTCATAGGCGATGTGGGTGAAACGGAGGGTAGTCTCGCCGGGCGGCAGCCGCTGGATGACGAAGAAGCCGTTGATATCGGTGGTGGCGCCGAGGGTGGTCCCCTCCACGATGATGTTCACGCCGATGATGGTCTCCCCGGTCTGGGCGTCGGCCACGTAGCCAGAGACATTGGCAGCGTGCAGGATCGCGCCGGTCAGAAGGACCAGTCCTGTAACGGGCGCTCTCACGGCAGGATTATCCCCACGGTAAGCAGCAGGCCGGTTGCGAACCGGGGCACTACTTCCGGCAGCACGTTGATGGACTGGTGGAGTCCCACACCGGCGAACAAGCCTTTGTGATAGACGGGGCGGTATTCCAAGGCGGCGGTAAAGCCGAAGTTGATCAGGAAAATGTTCCACCAGTCGATGTAATCGAACTTGTCGGTGTTGTAATTATTTGCGCCGAAGCGGTAGGCGAAGTTCAGGCGGCCGAGCCAGGCGGGATGCAGCCGGCGGTACCACTGCAGGTGATTGCCGCCGATGGCCACGGATTCATGCCGGGAGGATTTACGGTAGTAGATACCCATGCCCGGAGCGCCGCGGACGTATGTGGCCTGCTGGTCGGCGGGATAATTGAGTGTCAGGCGGCCATCGAGGATGAGGCCGTCCGGCAGGATGATGGTGTCCACCCAGAAGGCCAGCTGCCGCCGGTAACGATAGGGCATAGTTGGGCGGACCGATAGGTCTTCTTGCAGTGCCAGCTGCTGGGCCTGCATCCAGTCCTCGACGAGGCGGCCGATAACGTCCTCGATTTTCTGCTTGCGCTTCTTCTTGACCCGGTGCTCCCACTGCCAGTCGCGGATAGTGGTGCTATCATCAGCGATCAGCCGGGTATAGCCATTCAGCGACCAGCCGGTATGGAACATTGGTGAGCCATCATACCAGATGTAAATGTTGTCGATCACCAGGGTGGCATCGGGTTGCCCGGCGACCGCCGGCAGGCGCTGGCTCAGCATTTCGGCCAGCGGCTTTTCCAGGACCATATACTGGTCGACGGGGATATAGCGCCACTTCTTGATCTGGCGGATGCCAAGTAGCGGACCAGGCGACTCGCGGCTATCCAGGACCGGCAGCTGCACCTCCGGGGCAGCAAGATTCGAGTCCACCGGCAGGTTGATGACCAGGGTGTCGGCGATGAACTGGGACCAGCTGAGCTTCTGGGAGTACGCCGTAGACAGAAGCAGGATCGAAAGGAGCAGACCCTTTCTTATGGACGGGTGGTGATGTGCACGGCCAGGCATCAATCAAATTTAGGTCATCGCTGCCTGCTTATGACAAGATTTGGCGGGGAAAGGTTGTCGCCACGCTCCTGGTTAGGACTGCGATAGCCAGGGCTAAAGCGTGCGCTACGACCTTCTCAGTATGATGAAAAGATCTGTCGCCCGGAGGCCGCCAGCTGACGGATCAAAAGATAATGGCCGGAAGTATCTTCACTTCAGCAGCAGTGTAATCGACTTGCTATGGTAGGGCTGGAACAAGGGATGCGGTATGATCTATCACTTAGAAGTACTTATGAATTTCTGCCATAAGCAGATTCACCTTCGCTTCTTGTGCCCCCAATAACTGGAACGAGAGGCCGACATTCATATAAGTCGGTCTCTTGCCATTAATCAGTTGGTATCCCAACTTAGGTGCAACTACAAAGGACGTGCCCTTTCCGGATTCACTTTCACAGTCATCCGAGATAGATCCGAGTTCTTTGGTGACAAGGTTCAACAATACACCCGCAGCTAAACGAGACGAGAACCTATGTGATAACTGCGCGGCCAAAACCAACGTATTCCCCGGATCATAGGTATAGGACCAATCATACCCCTCAATCTCACCGCGGAGACCGAGTGTATATATAATCCCTGCTGACAGCAAGGTTGCTGTACCTAACTGCAGATCAGTGGCCGCCCCAGCCGATAGATCGAATTGGCCAGTACCGGTAGGAAATGCCTCGTCATCATCCAATTCTCCCTCGTGTGTGCCGGTTGTAGTCTTCATGGATCCAAGGGCGACCACTCGGTGTGAGGTACTTGTCTGAGCTAGAAAAGCTACTTCGAGAAGAATATCACCCAATCCGTTCTTCCCGTAACCACCAGGTGCGTCCAGCGATGACTGGGGTTCTCCATCCTCTAAGAAAGAATGATAGAGTACAAGCGGTACTGTCATGCCTAACGCTAATATCTCATTGACCGATTTTTCGATGCTCGTAGTCAGCATACCGATCGTCTCTACGGGACCACGATAAGAAACAACAGCCCCATCGTTGTCATAGTATGAGGATGATTGACCGTAAACCATTTGAGAGCGAACTGCCCAGTTGCCAACTGGAGGTCTTGATGTGAATCCCGGAAGGGGACCATTAACCAGACTCATGAGGCTTTGACTTCGGACGCCACTAACAGGGCAGAAAATGATAAGTGCTATTAAATAAATAGAGATGTATCTCATATGTCTTGCCTGCGAGAGTAATGATGAGTCGTCATGAAGTTTCTTACTATTGATAGACACATTTCAGCAAGATCATCTTAATCGCCTCGCTATCCTCCGGTGCTCCCACAGCCTGCAGGATCAGTCATCTCCCAACCTGATCCAACACCCAGCATCTAGCCTCCTTCCCCTGATTCCTCCCAACCCCGCAGCAGCTCCCTTAGGGTGGCGGCGTTCTTGGGCGCGCGGGCGTGGTAGTCGTTGTTGAAAAAGGCATACAGGGTGCGGTCTTCGAGCAGCGGCCTGACCCGCTCCGCCCAGGCGGCCAGCTCCTCGTCCGGATAATCGTACTGGTAGATCTGGTCGGCGGGGCCGTGGAAACGCAGGTAGAGAAAGTCGGTGGTGGGGATGATGGTATCGGGCAGGCCGTCCATACTGACGGCCACGAAGGCGGCCTTGTGCTGTACCAGGGTCTCGGCCACTTCGTCGTCCCACCAGCTGCCGTGGCGGAACTCCACGGCGTGCCGCACCGTTTTCGGTAGCTTCTCCATAAACGCATCCAGGCGGGGGACGTCCTTGTGGAGCGAGGGCGGCAGCTGCCACAGGATCACCTTCAGAGTATTCACAGGGAGGACCCGGCTGAGGAAAAATTCCAGGGATTCGTCAACATTGACCAGCTTCCGCCGGTGGGTCACCAGCCGTGAGCCCTTCATCACCATGTGGAAGCTCTCCGGCAGGCGGCGGTTCCAGCTGGCGACCATCGGTTCCGTAGGAACACGGTAGAAGCTGGCGTTGAGCTCTACCGTGTCAAACTGCCGGGCGTAGTACTCCAGCCGCTCGGTGCCCTTCACCTCCTCGGGATAGAAGCGCCCCTGCCAGTCGTCGTAGACCCAGCCGGAAGTGCCGATGTGGATGGTCTGGTGTTGCACCTTGTCAGCCCTTGCCTGCTATGGATTAGCGTCGGGCGAATGCCGGGTATTACTTCGGCAGATCTTCAATTCGAATCCCCCTACCCGCCTGGAGGTTCTCCCTGGCGGCTGTGATGCGCGCCAGGAACCGGGGGTCGTGCTCCAGACGGTAATCGAACCAGTCGTCTTCGGAGTCGAAGCCGATCAACACTCCTGCCGGTTTGCCGTGCCGGGTGATGATGATCTCCTCATCATTGGCCGCCTGGCGTAGGTACTCTGAAAGGTGGTCCTTGACCTCAGATAAGGGTACTTTTTTCATTTATTTGCCTCCAATTCTTTAAGCCAGTCGGCTGCCTGTGACTTAGGTACGATAGCTAGAATTTCTACCCTCTCTTCCCTAACGTCGTAAAACACGCGAATCTCCCCGACACGCAACCGGTACTGAGGCCGATTGGTGCCACGCAAGCGCTTTATCCGGCTTCTGCTTACCTTTTCCGGTTCATACCTTAGATGCTTCTCAATCGCATCTCGCAGAATAGAACGGTCTCGGGCTGACAAACGTTTGAAATCCTGTATTGCCTCCGGAGCGAATAGGATTACATGATCCATTCTGGCCAGATGATAGCCAGATAATGGCCGATTGTCAAGGGATAACTTCAAGCGGGAAGTAGCAATGCCGCCCCTGCCAGTCGTCGTAGACCCAGCCGGAGGTGCCGATGTGGATGGTCGGTTGCGGCATTTTAACTTAAGACCCTGATTCTAGAGAGGGCATCACCTAAAATATAATGAGCCAGATCGGACTTTTTCTGTATATTCCTTCTCCGTATTATGAAGCCTATTCCTGATCCCTATGATTATCTCATCATCGGTTCCGGCTTTGGCGGTTCAGTGGCGGCGCTGCGGCTGGCGGAGAAGGGCTACCAGGTGGCGGTGATCGAGCAGGGGCGGCGCTACCGGCCGCAGGACTTCCCCAGGACCAATTGGAACTTCCGTAAATTCTTCTGGCTGCCGCAACTGTTCCTGTATGGCATCCAGGCGATGACCCTGCTGAAGGATGTCTTCGTGCTGCATGGCGTGGGTGTGGGGGGTGGCAGCCTGGTGTATGCCGGCAACCTGCTGGTGCCGCCGGACGAGGTGTTTGATGACCCGGTCTGGGGTGGCACCGGGTGGAAGGAGCGGTTGGCACCGCACTACGAAACCGCCCGCAGAATGCTGGGCGCCGTCCAGAGCAAGGTGATAACCCCAGCCGATGAATACCTCAAGGAGTGCGCTGCCGATATCGGACGGGATGACACCTTCCACGTCAACGACGTGGGCATCTACTTCGGCGAAGAGGGGGTCACCGTGCCGGATCCCTTTTTCGCTGGCCGGGGACCCGAGCGCACCGGCTGTACCCTCTGCGGCGGCTGCATGGTCGGCTGCCGCTATGGCTCCAAGAACAGCCTGGACCTGAACTACCTCTACCTGGCGGAGCGTCTGGGGGTGGAAATCATCCCGGAGATGCGCGTGACCGACGTGCGTCCCTCGGCAGGTGGGGGCTACGAGGTGACCGCCCGACGGGTGACGGGGCTGCTAAGTCCCAAGGGGATCTATCGAGCCGGAGGGGTGGTCTTCGCCGGTGGCACGTTAGGTACGGTGAGGCTGCTCCACCGGTGCAAGACGCTAGGGTCACTGCCGCGCATTTCAGAGCAGCTGGGACGGTTGGTACGCACCAACAGCGAGGCCCTGGTGGGGGCCAAGGCCCGGGGGAAGGAAGTAGACTACTCCAAGGGACTGGCGATCACTTCAGGTATCTACCCCGATGAGAATACCCACATCGAGACGGTGCGCTACGGTAAGGGGCAGGATGCCATGTCGCTGCTGGGGACGATCCTGGTGGGTGGGGGCCGGCCCTGGCCCCGGCCGGTGCGGTTCCTGGGCAACATCATCCGGCACCCCATCAAGTTCCTGCGGAGCCTGTGGCCGTTCGGCTGGGCCCAGCGCACCACCATCCTGCTGGTCATGCAGAAGATCAGCAACTATCTGCACCTGGAATACAGGCGGCGCTGGTGGCGGCTGGGCGG
>JBGVTM010000307.1 GCA_041862535.1 Candidatus Neomarinimicrobiota bacterium
AGCAGCCAAGCGTGGGGCAAAGATTGTCGTGATTGACCCCCGCCATACAGAAGCAGCAATACGTACCGATGCTCAATGGATTCCCATTCGGCCCGGTACCGATGGTGCCCTAGCCTTGAGCATGATAGAAGTGATGATAGACGAAGACCTGTATGATGAGGATTTCGCTGAGAACTGGTGTCACGGCTTCGACGAACTGAAGACCTACGTTCAGCATTTTCGGCCGGAAGTAATACAGAATATCACGTGGGTACCGGCAGATATGATTCGAGACCTTGCTCGACGGATCTGCAATGCCAGCGGTGTGTCATCATTGATGTTTACTGGACTGGAGTACTCCAATAGCGGCGTCCAGTCGGCCAGAGCGGTGTTAACCTTGTTTGCCCTCGCTAACCAACTCGATGTACCGGGTGGTATAGGCCTCACCATGCTTGACAGTGAATTCCCCATTAACCGTTCATGCAATCTCGATAACCCGAACGTTAATCGGGCTATCGGCCGAAACGAGTTTCCTGTTTACACCAGCTACCGCGGGGAAGCACATGCAGGCGCACTGGTTGACTCTGTTTTGAAAGGACAACCCTACCAAACACGCGCCCTCATCATCCACGGCGCCTCTCTGCTGACATCGTGGCCGCAAACTCCGGTTTGGAGAGAAGTTCTATCCAAACTTGACTTCGTGGTCTGTATAGATCGACAGCTCACAGCTGATGCCGCATACGCTGATATATTCCTGCCGGCTACAACAATGTTCGAAAATTATTCATATATGACCTACGGACCAATTTTCCGCCTGCGCGAGAGAATGATTGAGCCTATGGGACAGGCACGCAATGATTACCTCATCATGGCTAAGCTGGCCGACTGTCTTGGCTATGGACACCTGTTTCCTCAGACCGAAGAGGAAATGCTCCGATTTGTCTTACGAGATTCGGGATACACATTGGAGGATGTGAAGACTGCTGGTGGATGGGTAAGAATTCCGACGCCCATGATGGAGTATAAGAAATGGCAGAAGGGAGGTCTAAGAAAGGATGGGAAACCCGGTTTCGATACACCGACAGGAAAGTTTGAAATATGGTCGACTATTCTGGAGGAATATGGATATGAGCCATTACCAAAATACATTGAGCCTACTGAAGGACCACTGGGGAGTCCGAAGTTGTTGGAAAACTTTCCCCTGGTGTTTAACTCCGGGGCAAGACCCCAGACTGATTTCAGATCGCAACATCACAGCATTGAAGGGCTTATAATGGATACCCCGGAGCCCATAGTGGAGATTAACGTTGAAGATGCTGAGAAAAGGAGTATTAGGAGTGGCGATCTTGTACGGGTAATCACGCAGAGAGGGAGTGTGCCTTTTAGGGCTAAAGTCACGGACGGCATTGCCAAAGGATGTATCGAATGTATGTTTGGTGGTGGCACCCCTGTCGGACCTGAAGCATGGCAGGAATGGAATGTCAATAAACTTACGGATATTAACAACTATGACAGCATTTCCGGTTTTCCCGTATATAAAGCACTCTTGTGCGATGTGCAAAAGGTTGAGTCCGGTACTGATGAGACCCGCTGTTTAGTAAATAGACAGGTATTAGACTATCACAGTAATTTGGCAGACGCCGAGGAATCGCCAATGAAGCTCAAAGGTCGCATTTACCTTGACAACAATGCCACAACACAGGTTGATGATGCAGTAAGAGAGGCAATAGTGCCATATCTGAGTTCAGATGCCGGAAACCCTTCCAGCATACATCAGACGGGCAAGATTGCCCGAGAAGCTGTAGAGAATGCACGTCGTCAGGTGGCTATGCTAATAAATGTTCAGCCACGACGAATTGTCTTCACCGGAGGTGGCTCTGAGGCCGACAATCTTGCTATCAAGGGAGCGGCATTTGCTCTGCGTGATAGGGGTAATCATGTCATAACAACTACCTTCGAACATCCAGCTGTACTTGGCGCCTGCGAGTTTTTAGAGAGATATGGTTACAGAGTTACATATCTCGGTGTAGATGAAGATGGTTGGCTGGATCCCGAAAGACTACGCAACACCATCACTGCAGATACAATACTAGTCTCCATAATGATGGCTAACAATGAAGTGGGTACTATTCTTCCTATAAAGGAGCTAAATTCAATTTGCCACGAGAAGGGAATCCTGTTCCACACTGACGCCGTTCAAGCCATAGGTAAGATTACAGTGGATGTACAAGACCTGAATGTAGATATGCTCAGTTTGTCGGGACACAAGTTTCATGCTCCAAAGGGAGTAGGTGCTTTATATATCAGAAAAGGAATCGAACTGGAGCCGCTTATTCACGGGGGGAAACAGGAGCGCGGAATACGAGCTGGCACAGAGAATGTTCCGGCTATCGTAGGTTTAGGCAAAGCAGCGGAACT
>JBGVTM010000308.1 GCA_041862535.1 Candidatus Neomarinimicrobiota bacterium
AGGAAGCAAAGCAGCACAATTGGAGCGATAGACCGCATAGTTATGAATTTACAGGAGGTCGATAAGTGTCGTCCCGGTTTTCTTGGGTTTGTGTCGGCATGACTGTAACTTGCGCGCTGTCTATTACGCTGACCTGCCAATAGAGTGCCCGACAATCGACTGAGAAACGAGTGTCTTCTTCATCGCTAATCATCACCGGTGCCAAAGACACCGAATGGTGGGACAAACAGGAAGGGGAGTTTCCCAGGGACCGGATGCTGAGGGTTGAGGATGTCGCCGCCGCGGTGGATTTTGCCCTGACCTTCAGCGAGCGGGGGGTGATCGAGGAAGTGGTTCTGCGCCACCTGGCGGGAGACTTCTGAGTAAATAGTCTGGAAGTCTATGCGACTGCGGGCAATTATCTTGCAATAAATTAAAAAGAAAATCTAATTTTAAAGGATATAGAGGAATAGCCATTTCGATTTTTCCTACCTCTTGTGGTGAGCGTTAGGGGTCAATGGTACGGAATGGCCGGGCCGATGGCGGCTGCGATGAAGATTCAAACCTTCTATTCCCCGGTGAAGACCGGCATGAAGTGCCCCGGTTGCAGAGAACCACGACGCAAGTGGCGTGAATGCGACGGGTCCTTTCATGGTGAAGTAGGGAGATGACTATTGGCAGTTAAGATTCGTTTGAAGCGTCTGGGGCGTCGTAAGCGCCCCTTTTTCCGAGTGATAGCGATTGATTCTCGCAGCCGCCGGGACGGGGCGGAGATTGAGCGCCTGGGGTGGTATGATCCTCTCGCTGGAACCGGCGAGAGGTTCCAACTTAAGGAGGATCGGATATTGCATTGGCTGGAAGTGGGAGCTCAACCGTCACAGACGGTGAAAAACCTTTTCTCCAAGGCGGGAATTAGCCTTAAGTGGCACCTGAAGCGGAATGGCAAAAGCCCGGAAGAGATTGCCGCAGCTGTAGAGGAGTGGGAGCAGCAGCAGCTAGAGCGCCAGCGGCGCAGGGAAGCGCTGGAGGCTCAGCAGAAACGGATGGCTAAACCCGAAGTTGAAGCGGCACCTGCAACCGAAGAGCCGGTTCAGGAAGAAGCTCCCGTTGAAGAAGCCCCTGTCGAGGAGGCTGCGGCAGGGGAGGTCCCGGCAGCCGAATTATCTGCGGAAGAACCGGCTATGGAGGGTCCGCCTGCTGCGGAGGCCGCTGTGGAAGTGGAAGCCGCTGTTGATGAAGCCGAAGCCGAGGAAGGAGCCCCAGCCGAAGAGCGGAAGGCCGCGGGGGAGATGGAAGGGGGCGAGCAAGCTCCACCCCCGGAATCAGAATCCGCGGATGAGGCCGCCTCGGAGGGTGAGGAAAAGGCTGCCGCGGAATAGCTGTTAGCTGTATCGTCTTTATTATCCTACCTATCATGGCACGAGACACCTCTGACCGGAACGTCTTCACCATCGGAACCGTGCTTAAAGGGCACGGTTTGAAAGGGGAAGTGAAAATCGACCCGCTCATCGATGATATGGAGCTATTAGACGGCGTGCAGTCGGTAATTGCCACTTATCCCGATGGCCGGGTGCGGGAACTGGAATTGGACCACGTTCAGGCCCATAGTGGGAAGGTCTTGCTCGCCTTCAAGGGGATAAAAGACCGGAACGGTGCCGATGCCCTCAGAGGCGTGGAACTGTCAATTAGTCGGGAAGATTTGCCTCCACTGGAGGAAGGAGAATACTACCTGGGCGACCTCATAGGCTATACAGTTGTATCGGAGGACGATACCGTCACCGGTCGGGTGCAGGAAGTTTGGGATTTACCGGCGCATGAGGTACTCCAGGTGAGTCATGGCGAGCGGGAGGTGCTCATTCCCCTGATCGATGACGTGATCAAGGAGATTGACCATTCTAAGCGCCGGATAGTGATCATTCCTATGGAAGGGCTTCTGGATTGAGCCTCCGCATTGACATCCTGACTCCCTTTCCCCAGCTGGTATCAGCGGGAGTGTCGGCCAGTATTCTAGGCCGAGCTGCCACCAAGGGGATAGTCACCTACCATCTCCATAACCTGTTTGATTTTGCCGATGGGCCCCATCACAAAATTGACGATGAGCCCTATGGTGGCGGAGCAGGCATGATCATGAAACCGGAACCGGTATTCCGGGCTTTTGATCAGGTGATGGCTCAGGTGAGCCCCGGCGTCACCCCCCGGGTGATATTTCCCACCCCAGACGGCAAGCCTTTCACCCAGGAAGATGCTGAAAATTTAGCCGGGATTGGACATTTGATTTTTATCTGTGGGCATTATAAGGGAATGGACCAACGGATTCGCGATCAACTGGTTACCGATGAGTACTCCATTGGTGATTTCGTTGTGACCGGTGGTGAGCTGCCGACTCTCCTGATACTCGACGCGGTAGTGCGGCTTCAGGAGGGGGTGCTCACTACCAGTGAGTCAGCGGAAACCGATTCTTTCAGCAGCAGCCTGTTGGACGGACCCCATTATACGCGTCCTCAGGAATACCGGGGATTATCTGTGCCGGAGGTCCTTCTGTCGGGCAACCACGGCGAGATTGCTCAATGGCGACTTGAGCGGCGGCGGGCTCAAACCAAAGTACGACGCCCTGACCTGTGGAAAAAATTTCTGGCGCGCGAAAAGCAAGTTACGGAGCGTGAGGATGGATAGGGTTTTGCATGAGGTGACAAAAGAGTACTTGCGAAGCGACCAGCCCCAATTCCGTGCTGGTGATCGCGTGGCGGTAGATGTGAGGGTGGTGGAAGGTAACCGGACGCGCATCCAGACTTTCGAGGGTGATGTCATCGCCATGTCCGGGAGTGGGATTAATCGGACTTTTACCGTGCGGAAGATTTCTGCAGGGATCGGTGTGGAACGGATATTTCCGTTGCATAGCCCGAATATTGCTGAGATCAGGGTCATACGTGCCGGGCGGGTACGCCGGGCCAAGCTCTACTATTTACGGGAGCTCCGGGGCCGGGCCGCCCGGATCAAGGAACGGCGTTAATCCCATTCCAGTCCCAGAGGTATGAGCCGCCTCGGGTGGCTCTTTTTCTATGCGCGGTTCACAAAATCGTTTTCGATTGATGAATATCCGGAGCGTTCTCACTATCACCTCCCTGGGGCATCTGCTCAACCACGGCCTCACCCTGATCTATCCCGTGGTAATGATCCAGCTGGCGGCCCTTTATCCCCAGGTTTCCCTGACCACCCTGGGACTTTTGGGAACGGTCCATTACTTCCTATATGGCCTGGGGGCTTTTCCGGCCGGTTGGCTTACTGACCGGCTTGGTGCCCGGAACATCCTGCTCATTTATTTCTTAGGCTCGGCGGTGGCAGTGGTCATCCTGGTTCTGGCGACCGGTCTAACCCACCTGGCGGTGGGCCTGGCGCTGCTGGGGCTTTTCTGTGCTCTTTATCATCCGGCGGGTCTGACTCTGATCAGCCACACATCACCGCGCCTGAGCCGGCACCTGGGCTTACATGGCATTGCCGGCAGTCTGGGGCTAACGCTCGGCCCCCTGGTAGGAGGCGCCGTGGCCAGTTGGTATGGGTGGCAGGCACCGTATGTATTATTCGGTTTCTTTGCCGTGATTACCGGCGCTTTCCTCTGGTTGACCTCCACTTCCGATACGGCTCTCCAGGCGCGCGTTCAACCACAAACGCAGCAGCCGACGCGACTACGCTTACTTATCTACTGCTACCTTATTGGTGCCTTCATGGGGTTGGCTCATCGGGGCACGCTTAACTTCCTGCCGCTGTACTTCTCGCAGATGTTTGCAGGCCCTTTGGCTCCGGTGATGG
>JBGVTM010000309.1 GCA_041862535.1 Candidatus Neomarinimicrobiota bacterium
GCGGGTCTACCGGAAAAGGGGTGCGGCTATGGTGAATGATCCCGATGATCACGGCACCGGCGAACGCTGGCAGTTGATCTATGAAACCCAGGACCGCAATGAAACCACCTGTATCGATGAGCAGGTGGATATAGGTGTCAGCTATTATTATGCGGTCACAGCCATTGACAACGGCTCTCAGAATACGGACGGCCTTTTTCCCGGGCAGCCCCTGGAAAGCTCCCGCTATGCCAACCGAACCAGCTTGCCGGCCATACCGTTCAAGGAGGGCCTGGCGACATCAGACCGGGTACGAGTGGTGCCCAACCCCGTCACCACCAAGGCCGGGGAACTGGGTTTCCCCGGTGATCCCGACCGGGTGCTGTTCACCAACCTGCCCTACCAGTGCCGCCTGCACATCTTCACCGAAACCGGTGACCAGGTGCTCAGCCTGGACCACTTAGGCACCGACCAGGAAATCTGGAATCAGCGCACCGATGACAACCAGTACGTGGCCAGCGGCGTGTACGTCCTGACTGTCACGGAGGCCGAGTCCGTCGATGGCAGGGAGCTACCGGATCAATTCGTGAAATTCGTAATCGTCCGCTAATTAATATATTTGGGATATAAAAATGAGAACTGATTTTCAACGGCGACCGAACCGCTTGCGGAGCGAAGGGCTCCAGGCTGGCCGGATTTTGGCGCTCGCCCTGGGTCTATTCGTAGGGTTCGACTTGCAGGCCGGGATCATCAAGAAGGCCCAGGTAGGCTTTCGTTTCCTGGAAAATCCCATCTCAGCCGAGGCCGTGGGTCGGGGCGGACTGGGTCTGGTGATGTTCCGCAACGCCAATACGGTGTTCTGGAATCCTGCCGGCCTGGGATGGATCAATACCCGCCTGGATGTGGCCGCCAATTATACGCGCGGGATTGCCGACATCAATCACGGATCATTTGCCGCGGCGGTTGACCTGGGCGGCTCACGGGTGGTGGCCTTCGACGGCCTTACCATAGACTATGGCGATTTCTATGGTACCCGCCGGGCGGACAATGACGAGGGCTACGTGGATACCGAGGTGTTTTCGCCCCAGGCCTTCGCTCTGGGCCTATCTTTCGGCCAGCGGGTGAGTGATCGTTTCTCCTATGGCGTCCGGGTAAAATACGTCATGCAGGACCTGGGCGATGCCTGGATTACAGTGGATAAGGCGGAGGGCCTGACAGATACTACCACCAAGAACTATGCCCTGGCTGAGCCTGCCCTGGACCTGGGGGCAATCTATGACTTCCAGTTCCACGGCATCCGCTTCGGGGCGGCGATACAGAACTACTCGCGTCGGATCAGTTTCGAGACCCAGGAAATTCCCCTCCCCTTCGCCATCAGCTTCAGCATTATGGTGGATCCCCTGTCGATTGTCCGGCCCGACCTGGGGGATCACGTGCTCCATCTTGGCTTGGAAACCCGGCATCCCCGAGACTTTAAAGAGAAAGTCAAGCTGGGAGCAGAGTACGCTTTCCGAGACATGTTCATCGTCCGGGGTGGCTTCATGGGCAATTATGACCAGAGGGGGCTAACCCTGGGCTTCGGCTTCAAACAGGCCTGGACGGCCGGAACGATCCGCTTTGATTACGCCTACCAGGATTTTGGCATCTTTCAGGCCGTGCACATCGTTTCCTTCGGCATCGCCCGTTAGGTGGCAATAACCACGCGCCTGAATGGGATCGCATTTGATCTCAACCGCAAATCGTCTCTACTTTTTAATGACCAACAGTTGAGGTTCCTATGAGCTTGCGCCATGTTTTCGTGCTCACCCTGGCACTGCTATACACCCACGTTCTCTGGATGGACGTTGCTTTGGCAAAGGAAAGCCGTCGAACTATCTACCTGCGAGCCAACCAGGTGGGGTACCTGCCGGAGGATAGCAAGATCGCTATTGCCTTTGCCCACCGATCCATAGGGAAGCGCAAGTTTGAAATCATCGATACCCGCTCGGGCAAACGCGTGTGGGGCCCCGGGGAACTGGGTCCCAACAGTGGTACCTACGGCAATTTTGCCTACCACTACCGGCTGGACTTCAGCGAGTTTGACCAGCCGGGACGCTACCAGCTGCGGATCACCCGCTCGCGCTACACCTCCCTGCCCTTCAACATCGGCGCTGAATCCTATAACGGCTTGCAGGAACTGCTCCTGTACTACATCCGTCAGCAGCGGTGCGGTTACAACCCATTCCTGGATGTGCATTGCCACCAGCAAGACGGCCGTACCGTCTACGGTCCCATGCCCGACAGCACCTACATCGATGTGACCGGGGGCTGGCATGATGCCGGGGATTACCTGCGCTACCTGCTTACCTCCGGGAATTCGGTATGCCGTATGCTCTGCACCTACCGGGAGAATAAGGGCAAGTTCGCCGATGAGGTGAATGCTCTGGGTCAGCCGGATGCCAACGGCATTCCCGACATTCTGGATGAGGCCAAGTGGGGATTGGATTGGATGCTGAAAATGCACCCTGAACCGGATCAGTTGTTCCACCAGGTGGCGGATGATCGGGACCACGTGGGATGGCAGCTGCCCCACGAGGATATCGCCGATTACGGCTGGGGGCCGAACAGCTACCGGGTGGTGTACTATGCCAACGGCCAGCCCCAGGGGTTGTTTGAACACCAGAACACCTCTACCGGGATCGCCAATCTGGCGGGGCGCTACGCCGCGGCCATGGCCATGGCCTGCGATATCTGGAAGAACGACCTGGGCCAAGCGGAGTTTGCAGCTCGCTGTCTGCAGGCGGGGATCGAGGTCTATCACCTGGGTAAGGCCCAACCGGGCTGTCAGGAAGGCACCCCTTGCCGGGCACCCTACCGCTATCACGAGATAACCTGGGCCGATGATATGGAGTGGGGCGCAGCGGAGCTCTACAGGCTGACGGGCGAAGACGCCTACCTGGAAGACGCCAGGTCCTTTGCACGCATAAGCGCTTCGACCTCCTGGATGGGTGCCGATACCGCCCGCCATTATGAATACTACCCCTTCATGAATATGGGCCACTACGCCCTGTATCCCCTGGTGGATAAGTCGTTCCAGGACACCCTGGCGGGCTATTGCCGGGAGAGCATCGATAAGGTATGGGCCCGCGGCAAGGATAACCCGTACCACTTCGGCGTGCCCTTCATCTGGTGCTCCAACAACCTCGCTTCGGCTTTCATCAATCACATTATCCTGTATGAGCGGATGACCGATGACACCGGCTACCACACTTTCATGCTGGAAAACCGCGACTGGCTCTTAGGCCGTAATCCCTGGGGAGTGAGTGCCTTTGTGGGGATACCACAGGAGGGGGGGAATACACCGCTCTACCCTCACAGTCCCCCGGCAAATATCACCGGCAAACCGATCACCGGCGGCCTTAACGACGGTCCAGTCTACACTTCGATCTTCAGCCAGCTTCAGGGACTGAGACTGACCAGGGAAGACAAGTATGCCCCCTTTCAGTCCTCCCTGGCGGTCTACCACGACGACCTGGGTGATTATTCCACCAATGAGCCTACCCTGGACGGCACCGCCGAGGCCCTGGTTTTTATGACCTTCTTCGCTAATGATGAAATTCTGATCCCGGAGCCATGAGAAGCTTATGGCGCAGCTGGCAGGCAAGCGCCTACCGGCCCCTGGCGGTTAGCAACTGTT
>JBGVTM010000310.1 GCA_041862535.1 Candidatus Neomarinimicrobiota bacterium
GCCCAGCCTCTACTCTGGCATGGGCTGTAACGAGCCCCGCGGGGGTATCTATTTTAACCGTGGTTTCTGGGGCAGATATCGGAAGAATGCCCGTCTCCAGTACCACCTTCGTTACGGCAATGACCCCATGGCCGAACATGGTACTGAAGCCTTCATTGTGTAGAAACAGAATCCCAAAATCCGCCTTCTGAGTTACAGGCGGGGTCAGAATGCAGCCGTACATGTCGGCGTGGCCCCTGGGTTCCCACATGAGGGCTGTCCTCAGGTGATCGAGATGTTCTTCAGCGTGGCGACGCCGCTCCAGGATAGAATCTCCTGGTAACTCTGGGAATCCGCTCAGAATAATCCGCAAAGGCTCGCCTGCGGCATGGGCTTCAATGGTGGTGACTTTCTGCCAATTGGTCGGCGGCGTCCATTTTTTTATGGCTGCTACTCTAGATGTGGAATTGACTGGCATTGATTCCTCCATTCGGTCGCGCTTGTTACGGTTTCGAAATGAAACCTCCCATGATATATTCACGCCCTTTTTAGATAGCTAAGATTTGCTGGTGTGAACAGCTGGGGCTCAATGCTGAACAATTGGAAAACCTCGGTTGAATCGCAGGTGTTACCCTCCACGAGCATCTCGATCTGGTCGCGGGTGATGGGGAAGAAGTCAAAGCGATCCAGGAGAACGGCGGCAGCTTTTACAATAAGCACCGGGGTAGGGATAGTCCATTTGTGTTTCCCACTGGCATCCCCGACAATCTGTATGAGCGTTTTCCAATTGAGTGTGGTGGGTCCTCCCAGCGCATACGTTTGCCCGATGGTTTCCGGTATGGCCAGGGCTTTAACGAAAATAGCCGCAACATCTTTGACATGAACAGGTGACATTTTGAACATACCCGCATTGATGGGCCAGAGTCCCCGATAAAAAAGGGGCGCCGGGATTGGTAAGCGAATTAGCCCGTCACGCAGCTGGGTACAGAATTCCATCTTTCCCCTGGGATCTCCAAAGATGAGGGAGGGACGGAAAATAGTCCACTCCAGACCAGTGGTTTTTAAGAACTGCTCTGCCTGGTATTTCGTCTTTTGGTAAGGGGTGCCGTCGGGTTTTACTCCATTGGCGCTCATCAGGATGAAGCGTTTTATTCCTGATTGAACGGCAGCGTCCATAGCCCGCTTGGCGCCCTGGAAGTGCAGCTCATCATAGGTGATGCCTTTTCGCTCAAACTGCCGGATGATCCCGATGCTGTAGATTACGGCATCACAACCTTCGAGCGTGGCAAAAATGGCATTCTGATTGCCGACGTTACCGGAAATGAGAGTGCATTCCAGCCGCCGCGATACCTTGCCTTCACTGCCAGGTCTCACCAGAAGGACTGGCTCGTGGCCTCGTTCCAGCAGTTCCTCAACCAGGTAACTGCCGACAAACCCGGTTCCACCTAGAAGGGCAACTTTCACATTAACCCCTTTCTGATTAACTCGCTGAATATATGTGTACGGTATCAAATGGTACAATGTCCACTAATTTGCCTGCATCCCTTCGTTTAGACGCCTTGGATTATGGTTTTAAGGTATGTTCCGTGCGATATCTAAAAACGAACGCCTCTGGAATGAGTTAAAAAACCATCGCCGCCCTCGATGATCAAGCGGCGTAGCCGAATGTGGGTGGTGTCCGGTACCCAGACCTGCTCAGGGCACACGATCTCCAGCCCCTGAACCAGATTAGGATAGCGGGGATAGTCGTGCTAGCTCTTGGTAGTCTTACTTCGGGCACGGTTGATGCTAACTTACAAGCCCATCTATCACAACACCTTCCCTGGTTCAATGTGTTCTACCGTGGCACGTGCTTGTTGGAAAGCCGTTAACATATTATATTGTAAATAATATCAATAGGGGAGTTATTATGCCTGTCAAACTCATCATAATCACAATTGGAGCTATTGGATTACTTTCATGTTCAGCGATTAGCGAAATTCCAGGCCAGGCAACCATCAGCTTTGACGATACCATACGTTTTGAAGATATTCAGGCAAGAAGTGCCCCCAATACCCTGGCGCTGATCGAGGAGCTGCGCCCGTACTGGCTCCGTGGAGAAGTGACAGAGTATGGGGAAGGAAGTAACCTGATTGTTTACGTGGACAGAATTCGAATAGGCGGAGTGCGGGAACTAGCACATATTCCTATTTCGAGTATTGAGCAGATTCGTTTTTTAACGCCTTCAGAAGCATCTATAGAATTGGGCGAAACCGGAGTGGATGGCGCAATTCTGGTGATAACGCGTTAAGCTATTTGGCGGAGGATGGTTGCCGTAGTTATTCACCTATTAATCGATGGATGATAGCGCCATTAGATGTAGTGCGCCCCAAAAACTACACACGATTTGAGTGATTCTTTGTAAACAATGAAATCCTACCTTGAGCTATCATACCACTGATCCTCGAATCCAGCCGGGGATAAGATATCCTACCGAGGTATGGATTCGATTGCGCCGATAGACCTCGTACAGTAACCGTTCCACCAAGCCTTTCCGATCCGGGCTATGCTGATTTGTAGGTGGGCCTGGTGAAGTGTCTGAGCCTAAAGCCGGGCCGCATACTGAAGCCTATGGTCGGAGTGATGGATTTCGGGAGCCCGGTGTGCCATTGTCTTCTGCAGGCCATGAAAATCAAGCACTGGCTACAGACCAGAATTTCCTTGTAGGTTAATAGCATGATTAATCTAATATAGGACGGTTTATAGTAGAATCTACAAGCAGGGGTAGATATGATGGATGAGTCTCTGGCGTCGCCGCGCATTACTCGCCTCGCCTGGGGACGTATCGAAATCGAGGGCGGCAGACGGTTCAAGGATGCCAAGCTCTATCCCGGCGGCTGCCGGGAATGGAACTGGAAGGAAACCGGTACGGGCCATACGCCGGGTATTCAGCCTGCAGATATAGAAGAGCTCCTGGAGCACGGTGCCACAGTGGTAGTACTTTCAAGGGGCATGTACGGGCGACTCGAGGTTTGTCCAGAGACCTTAATGAAGCTGGAGGAGCGCGGCATTCCGGTGCACATACTCCGAACAAAGGATGCGGTTCAACGCTACAATGAACTGCGGGAGGCGGAGCCCGTAGGGGGGCTCTTTCACACAACCTGCTGACTCGCCGGTCTCAGCAATCGATTGCTGGGGATCCTTACCTACTATTGCCTTGGTCATGGGCTCGGGCTGTTCGGGCCAGGTGACGTGCATGCCGAAGTGGCTCAGGGGTTCGAGCCTTTAAAGAAACAGATTGGGCTACCGTCACGGCTACAGCCAAATCGGTACGCCATGCCGGATGTATAACCAGCGGATGGGCACCGGCGCGGGTGCGCAGCCAGACAGCGACATTCTCGGCCTCAAGCCATAAGGGGCTGGTGCTTCCCCGGTCAGGAGCAGGCCATTCCCCCTGAGCAAGAAGGGGGCGGTTAGTCACGCCGACGGTTGGAATATTGAGAACGGCCCCCAGGTGAAGGGCCAGTCCGGCTCGGCGAGGATGGTCGCGACCGGTAGCGTTCACTAGAAGTACGTCCGGCAGTGTAGGCAGTGCCCTCACGGCAGCTTCCAGAAGGGGGCCTTCCCGCAAGGCCAGCAACCCGGGGCTGTATGGTGCACCTGCGGCGCCTTTTGCTGTCGCGGTCGCAATGACTTGACGATTGTGCCATAGAGCCGCACCGGCCCAACCAATATCGCCGCGAGCCCCATTGCGCGTTGAGCCCCGACCAAAGCAAACGAAGCACGCACCTACCGTGATGGGTGCCACGCCGGGTCGCCAGATTGCTGGCTTCCGACACCGCAACTCCTCTTGAACCTGAATCAGTTCTTCCGAGGTTGTCGGCCAGTCTCCCATCGGGCATCTCTTCAGAGCTTATGTGGTACCTTTGGTCAGAAACTAAGGGCTCCTCGGCCCAGTTCCAAAGGGAGTTGGCATACATTGCTAATAGCATAGTGCCAGCAATTCGCGCGGGCCGTAGCCCGGAGCTATTCTACCACCAGCGATTATTTTATTGAGATCGACGCCGGGGGGGATTGGAAATAAGCTATTGATTACTTTAAGGTAATAATTGCACTACGTTTTTATGCTCGTGAAGGTGCCTGGCGGTGGATTTATCCTCGGGTATCCACCACCTGATGGTTTGGCAAGATATTTGCAATATAAATAGCTGAGGTTCGACCGCTATTTGAAGATAAAGATTTAAGGCTTGTGCCTGCATATCCGGGATGCTGCATGCTGTGACATTTTGGCTGGTGATACCAGTATCTTTGGTTTGGAGATGTATGGATAGGGATATGTGGGTATAAGCCGCCCCTTTGCTTGCCTATGTCTTCTCGCAACTGGCTCTCTGCCAATTCGGTGAAGTAGATCAAGACCCACCTCATAACCCCCCAAATGATCCCCCACGATAAGGCATAGGTAGGCAATAATTTACACACGAAGGGCTGTAAACGAGGGGTGACTGGTGGTGTCCCTGCACCGGTCACCCCTCAACGCTTATATGACCTGCACCTGGAAAATATTTCCCAATTTCAGGGAATTGAATCCTTTGCCATCATCATCAGGACCAGTCTTCAATCCCGGGTGCCGGTTCCCGATCGGAATCGGGCTCGAAGGTTTGCCAGAGAAATGCTCATCGCCCCTGCTATCCGGCTGGGCAGTCGAGTTCAGAATCTCAGTATCACAGGCCATGACGACCCAAAGGTTTGACTTCTGATCCAATTCGGCTAACTTTTGACGGTCATCGGAAGGTACCTGTTTCGGTAATCCGATTATGATGCGAGCGATAACACGATTGCTGACCTCCGCAGGGTTGGTTTTGCTGTTTTTCGGCGCTTGTGCAAGACCTTCCTCGGGTGATTCCCTGCCTATGAACTGGCAGCCCATGAAAGGGCTGAATGCTAGCCTGCCGGGAGGAGTGCGGGTTTATGAGGGACACAATCCGCAACTGCCCCTGAGGGCTTGGTACATACGGGTACGTGAGAAGGATACCCGCATTACTACCCATGTAGTGGTGTCGATGGACAAAGACCGGCGGGAGACGGCCACCGAATTTGCCCAGCGATTGGGCGCTTGTGTAGTGGTGAATGGAGGCTATTTTCGCATGGACCTGCTGCCTGCGGAGCACGTGGGACTCCTGAAGGTGGACGGTGTCCTGCTTGAACCGCCGACGCCCTGCGTTCAGCGAGATGGGTTGCGGTTCCGACTTGCTCGGGCTGCTCTAGGTTTTACCAAGGATGACCACATTGATGTGGCCTGGGTCATGAGCTATAGCGATACGCTTATGGAAGTCATCCAACCTTTGAGAAACCGGCCCGGCCTGCCTGATACGCTGTTTGAGGTAGCATCCGCCCGCCCCTGGCACATGCACGATGCCCTGGCTGCCGGTCCGTGCCTGATATCCGGCGGCGAGATCCGTATCACCAGTGATGAGGAGGTGTTTTTCGGCACTTCCGTCCCCAATGTACACCCGCGTACCGCCGCCGGTTATACTCAAAACGGCGAACTCATTCTTCTGGTAGTGGATGGTCGGCAGGATAGGAGCCGTGGTGTTGACTTGAACGAGCTGGCAATCATTATGAAGGATCTGGGTTGCCTGGAAGCGCTGAACCTGGACGGCGGCGGTTCGTCTACCCTGGTAG
>JBGVTM010000311.1 GCA_041862535.1 Candidatus Neomarinimicrobiota bacterium
GTCGTCGGCTCCGGCTTCATTCTTATAGCCCCCTGCCACCGTACCAAAATGATCGGCTATCCGGTTGACGGCTCCGCTGGCGCCACCGCCGCCAATAGTAGCGCCCCAGACGCCACTGGCGAGGTTATTGCCGCTATAACCACCGATAATATTAGGGCTGATGTCGTTTGGTTCCAGGCGCAGGGCGCGGGCGTTGTTCACGTGCAGCTGGAGGGCGGTGTTATCGGTAGTGCCCAGGAAGTTGGTCCCGGCGGTAGTGCCGCTGTTGCCGGTAAGGGACCAGCTGGCTCCATCCGTTGGGGCTGATAATGCGTACTGGGCCGTGTCGGCGTACACAGCATTTTGCGCGCTCAGGCTGTAGGGCGAGGACGTGAGGGGAGTGCGCGGCGACAACGGAGCGCCGTTGACCGTTATTTGCAGCCAATACTGGGTGTCAAAGTCAAGGTCGAGGGGAACGCTGCTCCCCAGGATCACTTGAAAGATACCGCCGGTCACTTCGAAACTATAATACGTCTCGGGTCCCCACAACTCAGTACCGCCGGTGGAGTCACTATAGAGGCTGAAAGCAAGGTTGACCGATTCGTTCAGCAGGTTACCGCTGGCATCTTTCAGGACGCCCTGGTAGCTCATGGTCCGGGGGATTTGCCCCTGACCGACTTGTATGAGGAAAAGGGCTGATAGGATTAAAAGGCTTATAGTATTTCTCATGGCTGCTTCTCCCGCGGTGAAGTGGGGCTGTTTCCGGTGTATCTCGGAGGAATTAGGTGCGATAGGGAAGGCACCGGACGTGCCAGATGTAGAGGCACCCACTGGACAGTCTGACAACATCTCTCCATGGGAGCCTCCTTTATCTGCACCGGATGTAATTTACGAGGATATGGTAAGAACAATAGAAACAATATTAAGGAAATTCTTAGGTCGGGGTAGGAATTCAGGCAATATGATTTCACGCCCGTGTCTGGTGTCTCCTGCAAATGGCAGCCTGAGACCGATACGGCAAATAATGTGGAACCAGGAAGCGCGGTTCGGAGTTATTGGGGGAATAAGAAATCGTTGCGGAAGTAATAACCCGTTAAAGCCCAGGGTTCCATTTCCAAACCCCTCCTCTGCCCTCAAACACAGGTGCTGGGTATGGAAAGATGGAACCCTGGACGTGCGAAGGATACAATGAAGGGAAGTAAATGTCAATAAAAACCTTAGGACTTCGGCAATTGCCAAGCCGAGCCCCTTCCCGATAAAGGAATCGCGCAGACAGTTCCCGGGAAACTCTCCGGCGGATACAGGCATTCAAACGGTGTAACGCTTGAGCGCCATGATTGGTGATTTTGAGAAGGTGTATTGATGGCGAGGATTGTATTGTTTACGGAAGGGGCTACCTCTAAATTTTTCAACACTATGATAAACCTACCCTGGCGCTGCGCCTCCATTGTGTTGCCCGTCTCCTTGATCCTGAGCCCGCTCTGCGGCCAGGAGACCCAGGCGGAGGTGAGGCAATACGATACTCGGGCCCTGTCCCACTTTCTGGATGCGGACCTGTACATGATGCAGGGGGACTATGGCGAGGCTGCTGCGGCCTACGAACGGGCTTTAAGCTATGATTCCAGCTCGGCGACCATCTACCTGGGCCTGGCGGAGGCCCTTCTGCGGCAGGGTCAGCTCGAGCGCTCCCGAGCGGCCGGGGAGCAGGCCAAGCGGCTGCAACCGGACGACCCCCTGGTTTATGAATTCCTCGCGCGCAACGCGGCGGCCCGGGAAGACCTCGGTGAAGCGGTCCAGCATCTGGACAAGTGGGCGGAGCTGGACCCTGCCGATCTGGACCCGCTGTTCCGTAAGGCAGGCCTCCTGCTACAGCAAAAGAAGTTCGCCGAAGCCATAGACGCCTATCTGGCTATTTATGATCGCGACCCGCTCCAGGAGCAGGTACTGCCCAGGGCCGGCGAAATCGCTATCTCTATCGGTGATTTTGAACGGGCCTATCAGGTCTACCAGCGGCTTCACCAGCAGCGGCCGGATGATCCCCGCATAACCCGGACTTATGCCGAGATCAGTGTACAGATTAAGCGTTACGAAGAGGCCGCTGCGGCCTTTGCACAGCTTGAAGAGTCCGGCGAGGCAACACTGGCCACCACGCTTCAACTCGCCTGGCTTTATCTTCAATTGGAAGACCTGGACGGGGCCCAATCCGTGCTGGCCCCACTCGTTGAGCAGGGGCACCGCCAATGGGACGTGCTGAGTCTGTCCGGGCACGTAGCCGAGAAGCTATCGGACTATGAGCAACTGGCGGCGGTCTCCGAATTGATGAGGGAGGTTTACCCTGACAGCATCGGCGGATATACCGGTCTGGCCATTGCCCGCAACTACCTGGAAGACAGACAAGGGGCTGTCGAGGTCCTGGAGGAGGCGATCATCCGATTCCCCGACGATGCGGACGTCAACTATCTTCTGGGCAATTTGTACTTCAATACCGACCGATTTGCCGAGGCCGAACGTTGCCTCCTTACGGCTCTTACACAGCGTCCAACGGCCAGCCACATCCAGCACCTGCTGGCCACCACCTGGTCAAGCCTGGGCAAATACGCCCCTTCCGATTCGCTGTACGAGGTGGTGCTTAAGGCCGATGAAGACGATGCGGTGGCGATGAACAACTATGCCTACAGCATTGCTGATCGGTCGCAGGTCTCCCGGCGGCAGCTGTGGTATGCCCGGAAACTATCCCGCAAGTCCCTGAAGCTGCAGCCCGAAAATGCCGCCTTTCTGGACACTTATGGCTGGATCTGGTACCGCCTGAAGTGGTACCGGACCGCCCACAAATACATTGCCAGAAGTGTAGCAATAAGGCCGGACAGTCCGGTAGTGCTGGAGCATCTGGGGGAGGTTTATCTGAAGCTCGGCAAGTCCGCGAAAGCCGAAGAGTACTTTGAGCGGGCCAAGCAGGTCCGTCAGCAAGAGACCCCCCCTATGGTTCGCGCCCAGGAGGAATAGGTCACATTATCTCTATTAGCCATGAACACATCCACCGTTGTCCCGCTTTATAACGAGAAGGACTCCCTGCGCCCGCTCCACCAGGAGATTACCGGTGCCCTGCCCGCTCGCGGGGAGCACGAGATCGTGTATATCGATGACGGCAGCACCGATGGTTCGGGGGCCGTCCTGAGGGAAATCGCCGACGAGGATGCGAGGGTCCGGGTCATCACCTTTTACCGCAACTTCGGTAAGGCGGCGGCACTGGCGGCGGGATTTGAGATCGCCACCGGCGAGGTGATCGTTACCCTTGACGCCGACCTGCAGGACGACCCCGCGGAAGTCCCCGAGATGCTGGCGCTGCTGGAGCAGGGGTGGGATATGGTGAGCGGATGGAAGAAGGTGCGGCATGATCCGCTGAGCAGGCGGCTGCCATCCAGGCTCTTCAACTCCGTCGTCCGCCTCATGACGGGCGTACCGGTCCATGACTCAAACTGCGGCTTGAAAGTCTATCGGGCTGAGGTGGCAAAGAGCGTGGAGCTCTACGGAGGACTGCACCGGTATATACCTGCCCTGGCCAAGTATAAGGGTTTCAAAGTAACGGAGAAGGTGGTCCGGCACCGGCCGCGCCAGTACGGAAAAACCAAGTACGGCCTGACACGATACCTTCACGGTCTGCTGGACCTGTTTACCGTTCTGTTCATCGGGCGTTATTTTCAGCGGCCGCTCCATTTCTTCGGCCTGGTGGGCCTGTTGCTGTCCCTGGCCGGTTTGGCGATTTCCATTTACCT
>JBGVTM010000312.1 GCA_041862535.1 Candidatus Neomarinimicrobiota bacterium
CGCTGGCCAGGATGGCGTGCCCGCACAGGTCTACTTCCACCACTGGAGTGAACCAGCGCAAGTGGTAGCCGTCCTTATCGGGGTGGAGAAAGGCTGTCTCCGAGAGGTTCATTTCCCGGGCCACGGCCTGCATCCAGGACTCTCCGGCGGGTGCAGACAGGATGCAGACACCGGCGGGATTACCCGCGAAGGGTTTGTCGGTGAAGGCATCGACCTGGTAAAGAATGGTTGCCATCGGAAATGACCTATCCTGATGTCGTAATTCGTGGCTGGCGGCCCGACTCATTAAACCCCCAGAGCGGCTAGCAGCATTGGCAGTGGCTTCAGTTCCCGCCGCAATGGGTCCAGGACCAGGCCCAGCGCCTCAAGGGTAAGCGCCCCCAGGAGCTGCTGATCGCCCTCCTGGCCGAAAATGACATCCGCTCCGCCTACTTTGTCACCATACCTGAAGAACGCAATGCCCTTCTTACGGACGGCCTTCTCGCCGTTTGCCAGCCGGAACTCCTCTTCCGCCAGCGGCTCAATACCGAGCTTTTCAAGAACAGGTGCGGGAACCACAGAATAAACAGCCCCTGAGTCTATCAGGAATTCCACGCTCACTGTTACTGCCGGATTGGCCGGGTTTCCGACCTCGATTTCCAATACTGTTAATCCCATTACCTTCTCCTTTGCCCCTGTTGGAGGCGATTTAAGCGGACGCCCGAATATACGCTCATCAGCACAGCTATACCGACCGAATATCGGCGGCGAACAGTCCACTCACCCCACCCACGCCGCCATATGAACTTCCTCCAGGGCCTTGGGGGCGGGTATCTCATCCTATACTTGACAAGAGCAGTTTCAGCGGGTGAAGCGCCTACTGCAAAGGGCATTTTGGACGGGGCTACTCAAGACGAATCGTTTTTGTTTGATCGGAGCGGCTGACATGAAGCCCATGAAAATGCAGTGTCAGGCCGTGGCCTTGAATCCTGACGGTGTCAGCGCGGATTTCCACCTGCGGCGGTGTGGGCAGGCCCGCCATAATTAATTCCTGTATGCCGGGAAGGAGAGGATGATCACAACCGGTTTTGGTAAGAACAGTATTATCAAGCACTTCCAGACTACCATTCTGGCTTCCCAGCTTCAGCCAGCGGGTGTGTAGAAGCTCGCCGGAACCTAGTTTCTCGATATTCATGGGATCAAACCCCATGACGTTCAGCGGCCTGTCCGGCAATGACAACGTCACTAGCCAGCCCGACCGGGAGAAGTACCGTTTACGCTTCCTTTGAATCTGGGCCTGTAAGTTGCGGACATCCTGTTTGGCCCGCTTCTGGATATGTGATTTGACCGGCGCCGGGAAGCGATGTGGCTCGTAAGCTTGGAGAATGATTGACTGTGATAGCAGCTGATCAAGCGAGGTGCTTTTCACACTGTCAAGATAGGTATGCCAACGCGGTAGGAATCGATCGAGTAACAGCGCCCAGGCGTGACCGGTCTGGTAGCAGCGCTGGCGGATTTTCGACAGGGGGAAACCTTCGTCCGGCAGGTCTGGTTTGAGCCTTCCAGCCTGGGCCCTGGACTGAACATACTGCGCCAGTCCTTCCTTCAGTTCCGTGCCTCGTTCGTAGGCGGCAGCATTGGGGGTCATCCGGCTGAATCGGTCCTGTCGGTGTGTGAGTGCTGACAACGCCCAGCGAGCGGCGTCTTCCTCCTTTTGAGCCCTGATGGCGGATCTTAGGGCCGCGGTTTCCAGCCGCCGCAGGGCGAGCAGGTCAGCATCATCATCCGGGTAAATCAGCAGGTCCATCTCGTTGGCCGTCCAGGCAGGATACCTTTGGGATTGGAAGACGTGGAATGCCTCATGGATGGCTACGGCGGCAAGCTGGGGCATTGAGACCTTTACTTCCGGGGATATAATGATAGTCGCCGTGGGCCAGTCAGCCAGTTGGACGTTTGTATTCGAATTCACCGCCTCGTGTTGCCCTCGATACAGCCACGTGCCGTAGTGTCCTTTGACCGGGGAGAACTCCTCTGGTGGATGCGGATGACGGAAAAGATAGGTATCCTTGCCGTCATAGATTGCCACCGAGATTTGCGCCGGTTTAAAGCCCGGCCACAGGTCCAGTTGGGCCATGCGGTTATATTCCGACATGACGCCGAAAGGGGTAGAGAGCCATGGGCTGCATCCCAGCAGGAAAAGGGGAATCCAGATCAGAAACCGGTTATGGCGGGTTGACATGCAGATAGGTGCCGGGGGTGATGTGCATTAGAGGGGGTAATAGGAACTGATCATTGCCATTTTGCCATATATACTTCCTGCAGGGTCCTGGGGGCTGGTATCTCATTCTCCACCTTGCCGATAATCAGCCCGTCATCCAGATAGTAAAGGGCGGGCCAGGTGCGGAAGGTGGTATTGAAGAGCTTCGGGTTATAGGTGTAAACCTTAAAATTGATATCGAACTCGTTGGCGAACCATCCGATCTGGTGGGGATCGCTGTCAGTGAGACCAAAGACGACATAGGTTGAATCACCGGCCAGGGCCTTCACATTAGCCACCGAATTCCAGCAGTCCGGGGAGTCGGCGGTAAAGACGTATACCAGCTGCTTCCCGGTCAGCTCCGGGGCCAATCTACCGAATCCCTCATCGGGGAAGAATTCCCCAGCTTTGGCCAGGCTGGGATCGAGTTTCGGGGTGTGGATCGTGTAACCGGTCACCGTGCCCAGGACCAGCAGGATGGCTGCTCCCAGCCCAGCCTGCCATGGTCGCCAGGAGGTTCGGGAGCCGCGGTGGTAGTACCAGATAACGCCAGCCAGGAGCATGAGCAGGAGATTGCGCAGCAGCGCTGATTGGGGGCTCTGTTCCAAAGCCTGTCCAAAACAGCCGCAGTCGCTGAGCTCGCCACCGGCGATGCCGGCAATCAGGAGTAGAGAGAAGAGAAGCAGCATGGCGGCAGCGGCAAGGGAAGTGAACCGGGGCGTCATACCGGTGAGGAAAGCCAATCCCATGGTCAATTCGATGGGGGGTATCAAGGCCCCGAAGGGGATCAGCCAGGCTGGGATATTATAGAATGGGAGGTTGGCCATGAAGCTCTGGGCGTCCAGTACCTTCAACGTGCCGGAAATGATGAAAATGATCCCCAGGGCGACTCTGCTAACGAAGACCGGCCACTTCATCCATGGTGGAAAGGGCGGCCAGCTGCGGATGCGATGGTGGATTCCAGTGGCAATGTTCATGGCATTCCTCTTTTTGAGGGCTACACGCTATTCTCAGCCGGTTATCGGGCCATAGTACTCCGGGCGCCGATCGTTCAAAAGGTGGTTATGTTCGGTGACGAGCTTGTCGTCGGCCACGGCGGGGTCGATATCCACTGTCAGGACCTCCACCCTGTCGCAGGATGCCCGGGCGAGCACTTCCCCTCGGGGATTCATCACCTGGCTTTGTCCGGTGAATGCCAGGCTGCTGCCATCGGGCTTGGTGTCGGAGCCGATACGATTAGCAGTAGCAGCGAAGATCCCGTTTTCCAGGCAGCGGGTGACCATGGCGTCCTGGCAGTGGGGTTGTATCAGGTTAGCCGAGTGTAAGAGGATCTGCGCTCCCTTAAGCGCCAGGATCCGGGCCACCTCGGGATAGCGCCAGTCAAAACAGATCATCATCCCCACGCGGGCCACTCCCAGATCATATACTTCCAGAGGCCCGTTGCCGGGTGTGAACCAGAATTTCTCTTCGTAAAATAAGTGCAGTTTTCGATAGCTGCCAATCAAGCCCTCCGGCCCAACCAATACAGCGGTGTTATAAAGATAATCGCCGTTCCGCTCAACTAGGCCGGCACAGATGAAGGCATCATTAGCGCTGGCCAGATCCGTGAGAAAGCGGGTCGTGGGGCCTCCGGGGACGGGTTCACTGAGCTGCCTTACCTGAGCAGAGTCATGAAAGAAATAACCGGTGGCAAAGAGTTCGGGCAACACCAGAAGGTCGAAGGAGGTCTCATCAAGGGCGGACGCCACTGCCGCCAGGTTGGCCTCTACCGCACCCAGCTCCGGGCGACTCTGAATTACCATTAACCGCATGCCTTAGTTTAGCGCCCTCCGGCACCGGGTACCAACGGCATCATGCCCTGGTGACCGAGCCCGTCAATACCACCCGCGGCGGCGAGTCCGATAATAATGAGGAAGAGGGCCTGGATGGGTATCATCAGCACAGTGACGTTTCTCGAAGGGATTCGTGCGGAGAATTTCTCCACGGGTGGGTTCTTTTGCTATTGGGGTTCGTTCTAATTTTGATTGTGAACCCTTGGAGGGGAAAAGTAACTTTTCTTACAAGTAAAAGTGCACATAATCCCCCTTCAGTGACATTTGGCAATATTAACGGAGGAAGATTCTAATGACGTACATTATCTGTGAGCCCTGCTTTGGTGTTTGCGATACTGCCTGTGTTGAAGTGTGTCCAGTCGATTGCATTCAACCCGATGAAGGCTGGCAAAAGGGGGA
>JBGVTM010000313.1 GCA_041862535.1 Candidatus Neomarinimicrobiota bacterium
GCGGGCCAGGGCCTGTTCCCGCATGGTGCCGGCTCGATAGGTTGGCCCCATGATGGCGTTGTCGAGGGCGTTAATGATGTCACTGCCGGTGTTGTCCCCCTTAATCTCTAGGATGATGTTAGTGGCCACTTCCTCGGGGGTAACGAATTCCATTTGCCCGATGGTGGTGATGCACTCAAACTCGCCCAGGGAGAAGGTGCCATTTTCCCCGGTGTCCACGTAGACGCTTTCCAGGTGACGGCCCAGCGAGCGCCAGTTGCCGCGGTCCTGGAAGCGGAAAGTTCCCTCCAGCAGCGTGGCTTCATCGGGGGTGCAGTCGACGAGTTCGATAGGCTGGCCGCGTTTTTTGATGACGCCATAGTCGATGGCTTTCCAGGCGATGGCGGCCGCCGGTTTGATCTCTTTGGTGATGGGTGCGTCCGGTGTGCGTCCCATGAGGAACAGCAGCATGGTATGGGCGCCCGCCAGCGAGGACTTGGACAGGAGCACCCGGGAGGGCTTTTCTTCACTATGGGTGTAGGGGATGTTCAGGCCCATGCCCCCGGTGCCGCTGGTGCCGATCTTGATATAAATCCCGGTATTGTTGGCTATCATACTCGTGTATAGAAGCTGGATGTGCCGGATAATCTGGGGCGTATAAAGGGTGGCCATGAGTTTCTCCACCTCGGAAATGAAGCCCTCGGTAAGTGTGGCCTGTTCCCGGGCGCTGTTCAGCTCCTTATTCACCATGTAGTAGCTATGATAGACATCCTGGTAGGCCAGCCCGGTAGCTGAGTTCACCGCGTCGATGATGACGTGGGGTTGGTGGCGGGAGATGATCTGGTGGAGGGTGGAGTGCTCCATAATGTCGTCATCCAGGGGCTCCATGACGTCGGCGATAAGGCGTGCCCGATGCTCGGGGCTGTTGAGAATCTCCTCCCGGGTCAGGTCTTTCAGACTGTCCCGGACGAAGATATTGCCCCATATCGGTGTTAGCCGTACTTCGTTCACTTCCGGTTGGAGCTGCTCGACGGCGGCCAGGGCTTCACCTTCCAGCAGGGAGGCGATGATCAGCTCCGCCGGTTTTTCCGCGGCCAATCGGCGGCAAACCGCCATCCCAACCATTCCGTAGCCGCCCAGGACCAATACTTTGCGATTACGAATATCCATGAGCTATACCCTTTCAGATCGTTCGGTTCGTTTATCTTGTCTACGCCTCATCAACTGAATTCCAGGCTGGTCTGCCGGATGTTACCGAAGGCGGGATGCTGGTTTTGATGCAGGACCGCAGCCAGTGCCAGGGCAATGGAGTTAAGGCGAGTATCCGGCGCGTCGGAGCGGCTCAGCAGCACGATGGGCGTAATGGCGCCCAGCACCACACCACCTCCCCTGGCGCCCCCTACCGACATGAGGGCCTTGACCATGAAGTTGGTGGCGATGATGTTGGGACCCAGGAAGATGTCGGTCTTGCCGGCGATTTTAGAGGGGATACCCTTGCATTCCGCGGCCTCGGCTGAGAGGGCGACATCCAGGGCCAGCGGTCCTTCCACCAGGCAGCGGCCGAAGCGGCCTTGATCCGCTTCCTGGGCCAGGGTCTGCGCCAGGCGCGTTTCCGGCAACTTCTCGGTCACGTTCTCGACCAGGGCCATGGCTGCCACCTTCGGTATGGGCGTATCCAGCGCCCGGCTCAGCTCCAGCGCATTGTGGAGGATATCCCGGAGCACGGGCAGGGGCTGTTCGATATTGACCCCGCCGTCGGTACAGAGCATCAGCCGCGGGTAATGGGGCGACTCTACCACGGCCACGTGGCTCAAAAGGCGGGGTTCGGCCGCAGCGGATTCCTCTCCCTCGGTTCTCTGATTCACCGGCCGCAGCAGCCCGGTTTCTCGATTCAGCACGGCCCGCAGGAGTTCGGCGGTGGGGATTTTGCCCTTCATCAGCAGCTGCGCCTCGCCGGAGCGCAGCAGCTCGACGGCCCGCCCTGCCGCCAGTCCGGGTTGGATGTCCTCGATGGCAAAGGGTTCTGGTTCCAGCCCCAGCCGGGACAGCAGCAGCTCCAGCCGGTCTTGCTGTCTCACCAGTATGGGTTTAATCCACTGGTTTTGCACGGCGGTGTCGAGCGCAGCCAGAATGGTTTCGTCCTCCGGGGCTGCTACGACGAGGGTAAGCGGCGGAATCCTCTCCAGCCGCTGGTATAGTCGCTCGAAGGAAGTGATGGGGTCAGGCATACTCTCTTGCCTGTTCCTCGCCGTCGATAACCCGCCAGACCCCCTGGCTGAGGGCTTCCAGCTCCAGGGAGCCGGGAATGGTGTAGACGGGAGCGATGAACTTGACTCTGGCGGTCACATCGCTGCAAAGCCTTTCGGCCCGGGCCATGGCGCCGGTCAGGATAATGGCGTCGACCTTTCCCTCCAGCACGGTAGCCATAGCGCCGATCTCCTTGGCGATCTGGTAGACCATGGTTCGATAGGCCTGCCCGGCCGGTTCGTCGCCGGCGTCGACACGCTTGAGTACTTCCATCAGGTCGTTGGTGCCCAGATAGCCTTTGAGTCCCGATTCCCGGCTCAGTTTGTGGGCCAGGGTGTCGAAGGTATATTCCCCGCTGAAGGCCAGGTGCAGGAGGCCTTCCAGAGGCAGGGCGCCGGCCCGTTCCGGGGAGAAGGGTCCCATTCCCAGCAGGGCGTCGTTCACATCCACGATTCGGCCCTCTCGCAGGGCAGCCACCGATATCCCCCCGCCCAGGTGGGTGACGACGAAGCGGATCTGTGGCAGCGCGCGGCCCTGTTCAGCGGCAACTTTCCGGGTCACCGCCTTGATGTTCAGGGCGTGGCTGCGGCAGCGGCGCTCGATCTCCGGGATGCCGGAGAACCGGGCCTCTAGCTCGAATTCATCGGTGGTCACCGGGTCGACGATGTAGGCCGGCACATCAAAGCGCCGGGCCACCTGCCAGGCCAGCAAGGCTCCCAGGTTGGAGGCGTGATTGGCGTAGCGGGCGGCGGAGTAATCGGCGATCATGGCATCGTTTATGGCATAGGTACCGCCGGGCAGGGGTTTGAGGGGCCCGCCGCGACCCACCACTGCCACCAGGGAGCCGGAGGGGATGCGCTTGAGGTGCGGCTCAATCGCCGCCCAGCGGAGATCCATCTGCCGCACCACTTCCTGATGCAGCTCATCGGGTCGATGCTGGACCTCCTCCCGCCAGAGCTCCTTTTGCCGGTCAAACAGGGCCAGCTGAGTAGAGGTGGAGCCGGGGTTCAGCACGGAGACGGTGGTGGTTGCCGGATTGCTGGACATGCCCGGAGGCGGTTGTTTTAATTGAGACATCGCGTCTAAGGCCAGGTAAAACTGCAGTATCAGTCAGAAGTTCGCAAGATTGGGATGAATTCTCCAATGGGAAATGCCCGCTAGTCCTTATACTGGACTTAGCGACGAAAGGGGGCCGGGTTTGTCGATGAGCCATTGCTCCCAAATAATCATAGGCAAATTGCTCAGGTTCGGTAAAATCTTTAATTTTGGCGCGGTTTCTTGGAACCATTGCAGCCATTATGCATTGCTAAATCCTGCGGTTCCAGCAGTTACATTCGGCTGGGACCCAGCAGGGGGACGCCAATACAAGGGAGCATAGTGTGATTCGAATCGAAAATCTAACCAAGTATTACGGTGATGTCTGCGCCATCAAGGACTTGAATTTCACGGTGCATGACGGTGAGATTTTAGGATTTCTGGGCCCCAACGGTGCCGGGAAAACCACCACCCTGCGGATCATCACCACCTACCTGACACCGACTGCGGGGACGGTTTACATCGATGACTTGAACATTGCCGAGCACTCCACCGAATTGCGGGCGCGCATCGGTTACCTGCCGGAGCTCAATCCGCTCTATATGGAAATGCCGGTCTATGACCTGGTAGTGTTTGTGGCCAAGGCCCGGGGCATTATCGGTCGACGCTTCAAAGAGGCTTTAGGCCGGGTCATAGAAGATTGCGGCATTCGGGAAGTAATGCACCGGCCGGTGGGTGAGCTCTCCAAGGGCTATCGCCAGCGGGTGGGCCTGGCGGTGGCCATGATCCACGATCCCGAGATCCTGATTATGGACGAGCCTACCGCTGGCCTGGACCCCAACCAGATCGCCGAAATCCGGTCGCTCATCAAGGAGCTGGGCAAGGAGAAGACGGTGATCATATCCACCCATATCCTCCAGGAGGTGCAGGCGGTGGCCGATCGCATGGTGATCCTGAGCAACGGCCAGGTGGTGGCCGACGGCACTACAGTCGAACTGATGACGAGTTTTCAGGGAAAGCCGCAGCTCACTCTGGAGGTGAAGAACGCCACCGAGGAGTCCATTCAGGGGCTGGCCGTCCGGTTCCCTGAAATCCGGATTCAGGAGCAGAAGCTGCAGGATGGTGCCGGGAAGGTTGAGCTGGAGTATCCCACGGGAGCGGACCTGCGGGAGCAGATTTTCGGCTACGCGGTGGAGTCGGGCTGGACTTTGCTGGAGATGTCCCGGAAGCAGGCCCGGCTGGAAGACGTCTTCCGGAGCCTGACCGTAGAGGAAGGAGGGGCCCGTGCGTGATCAGCTAGTGCTTGCCCTGCGGCACGTGGGCGTTATTTTCCGCAAGGAGATCGGCGCCTATTTCAACAGCCCGGTGGCCTACATCACCCTGGTAGTGTTCCTGCTGATCAGCGGCTGGTTTTTCTCCAGCTCATTCTTTCTCATCAATGAATCCGACCTGCGGGGCCTGTTCAACATCATCCCGGTAATCTATCTGTTCTTTATACCCGCGATTACCATGGGGCTCATCGCCCGGGAGAAGAGCTCCGGGACCATGGAACTGCTGGTAACGCTGCCCCTGGAGGACTGGGAAGTGATAATGGGGAAGTATCTGGCGGCGGTAGCTCTGATTGCCGTGGGTTTGCTGTATACCCTGTTTCACTTTATCACGCTGACCTTTGTAGGGAGCAACATCGATGTGGGGGCCATCTTGGCTGGCTACCTGGGTTTGCTGCTGGCCGGGGGCGTGTATGCCGCGGCCGGCATCTTCTGCAGTGCGGTTACCGGCAACCAGATCACCGCCTTCATTCTGGCCTTCCTCATTGTGTTCGCTTTCTTCATGATGGATAAGGTATTGTTTTTCATCCCCGGTTTCCTCACGGCCATCGTGCAGTACGTCAGCACTGACTACCATTTGTCCAATATCTCCCGCGGGGTGATTGACTCTCGTAACCTGATTTACTTCGGTACGGTTATCGCCGTGTTTCTCCTTCTGGCGGTGCGGGTGCTTGAAATGCGGAAATGGAGGTAGCGGCCATGATGAATATTACCAACCGGCGCAACTTCCTGATCTACGTGGCAGCGATTGCGGTGATTGTGGTGTTCGCCAATCTGATCTCCCGGCGGCTTTTTTTCCGCTGGGATCTCACGCGGAGCAAGATCTATACGCTTTCCGAATCCAGCCGGAACATCATCGGCAAGCTGGACGACCGGCTGCTGGCCAAGGTCTATTTCTCCGATAACCTCCCCGGTGACTATGCCAACAGTCGGCGGTATCTCCAGGATATGCTGGAGGAGTTCCAGGCCTACTCCGGCGGCAAATTCCACTTCGAGTTTTACCGCCCCGAAGACGACCAGGAGCTTGAGCAGGAGGCCCAGCGCTACGGTATTCCGCCCATGCAGCTGCAGGCGGTGGAGAGTGACCGGCTCGAAATCAAGAACGTCTGGATGGGACTGGCCCTGCTGTATGAAGACAAGCGGGAGACCATCCCGGTGATCCAATCCACCACCGGCCTGGAGTACGACCTGGCCTCGGCCATCAAGAAGCTCATCGACACCGATAAGCGCACGGTGGGCATCGTCCAGGACCCGGAATGGGAGGGCAAGAACAAGAACGTCGAGGAGCTGCTGCGGCAGACCTACGACGTGCGCACCGTCAGCCTGGAGCGCCCCGTCGCGCCGGATATCGACCTGCTGCTGCTCAACAGCGTGAAGGACAGCCTGTCTACCGACGAGTTGTACAACCTGGACCAGTTCATCATGTCCGGGCGGGGTGTGTTCCTGGCCCAGAACCGGATAGACGCCGACCTGTCGCGGGGTTTCGGCTCCGAGACCCGGAGCAACCTGTTTGCGGCGCTGGAGCACTACGGGGTGAACATCACCTCCAATCTGGTGGCGGACCGCATCTGCAGCCAGGTGGGAGTGGAGACCCAGCGGGGCATCTTCCGGATTCGCAACGCCGTGAACTACCCCTTCTTCCCCGTTATCCAGAGCTTTAACGAAAGAAACATTATCGTCTCCGGTCTGGAGCAGCTGCGGCTCTTTTTCACCAGCGAGGTGACTTCGGCCCTTGATTCGGCGCGCCTGGAGAGCGCCGAGTTTGAGCCTTTGATGTTCACCAGCCCCTACACGGCGGTGATGCCGGGCCCCACCTATATGCTGAGCCACCAGAACAACCCCACTTTCGCCCGTCTGAACGGTCCGGGCCGGACGGTGGCCGGGCTGCTCAAGGGGGCTATGTCCAGTGTCTTTACCGATTTAACCAAGCCCGGGGGCGCGAGCGACTTTTTGCCGGCCACGGCCGGGGGCCAGCTGCTGCTGATCGGTGACGGGAATTTCCTCTCGGATGATGCCGGCGGGGGGATGCCGGGGAACCTGAACCTGGTGATCAACGCGGTGGACTACCTGGTGGGTGACGAGGAGCTCATCGAGCTGCGCGGCCGGGAAGTGACCACGCGTCCTCTGAAGGATCTGGCTGACGGCACCCGCCGGAGCCTCAAGTGGGTGAACATCCTGGGGCCGTCGGCGCTGATGGTAGCCACCGGCCTGTGGCGCTGGCGCAGCACCCGCCGCCGGCGCAAAATCCTGGAGGAGGCCTATGAAAAGTAAATCGTGGCGCAATATCGGTATCATTCTGGCCATTGTAGTCGTGCTATGGCTGCTCACGCGGCTGCAGGAGCGCCGTTATACCACCTCCACCGACGAGGTATTCGCTATCCCGGCCGACGACGTGGCCAGTTTCGTGGTCCAGGAAGGCGACCGGCAGGTGGAGCTGGTCCGGTGGGACACGCTGTGGGTGGTCACGGGCTATGAGGGGCGCAAGGTGCGCCAGTGGCGGCTGAATAGTTTCTTTAACACGGTGCTGCCGGTGGAGCGGGAGAGCATGATTTCCGACAACCCGGAGAAGTGGGGCACCTACGGTGTGGACGACTCCACCGGCCGCCGGCTACAGATTTACGACATGAGCGGCGCGCTGGCCGCCCACGTGCTGGTGGGCCGCTCCAGCACCAACTGGCAGAGCAGCTACGTGCGGGAGGCGGACCGGGACGAGGTCTACCTGACGCGTGAGAGCATTTACCATTTGCTATCGGCCGACACCACCTTCTGGCTGGAGCCGCCGCCCAAGCCGGAGAAGGAAGAGGAAGAAAACGATTAGCAATCAGCCTTCAGCAGTCAGCGATCAGCGATTAGCCATTAGCATTTAGCGATCAGCAAGCGAGAGAACTACAGAACCTGTAATTCGTAACCTAGAAACTGAAACCAAGAAGGGGTCGTCGGGAGGCGGCCTTTTTGTTTGGCATCAACTGCTGTTTGTCATTCTGAATCCCGACCTTGTGTCGGAATGACGAATCTCAGGTTTGGAGGGCTGATATTCTTCGCGGAGGTTACCCTGAACCCGGTTACTCACAGGTGAAGGGCTCAAGATGCCTTTTATAAGATGGGCGGGTAAGGGAGTGGGGTTCCGGGACTCCACCTATGATATGGCGCGACGGCTGAGCGTAAGGGGATCAAACCTGGGACCAATTCCCTGAAGTTGACCCTTCAATCATTACTCCAATGGTCTAATCCTCTCTCTCATCTTTAGCGCCCTTGGCGGTTCAAAATAACTAACAACCAACCACCAACAACTAACAACTAATACTCAAATGCGCTGCCGCCGATGAACTCCCGGATAATGGAGTTGTGGGGTACGGCGGCATCGTCGGTGGTGGCCACGAAGGATAGGAAGGTGAGCAGTCGTTGGGCTTCGGGGAAGGCCTGGCTGGTGGCGGGCACGGCCTGGAGCACCTGTTCGGCGCTGGGGCGCAGCACCGCCAGTTCGTAGATCAGGGAGGAATTGAACATGAAGTCGGCCGCTTCCTGGTAGGTGAAGACGTGGCGTTCTTCGCCCAGGCGCACATCGGGCCAGCGCAGGAGGGTTTCCTCGGCGCTGTAGCCGCGGAACTGGGTGTCACGCACCAGGCGCCGCAGGAGGCGGTTGTCGGAGGATGAGACCCGGTGCTCGTTGTCCACGTTGAGCTGGGTGATGGCGCTGACGTAGATGCGCTGGACGGCGTCGGCGCCCAGCTCGCGGGGGAAAACGGGATTAAGGCCATGAATACCTTCAACGATCAGGAAGGTATCCGGCTCGAGGCGCAGGGTCTCGTCGGTGTCGGTCCCGCGAGCTTCCTTGAAATGGAACCGCCGCCGCGGGATGGCCCGACCTTCAAGCAGGGCCTGGATGTCATCTATGAGTCGGGGTAGGTCTACGGCTTCCAGGGACTCGAAGTCCAGGGTGCCGTCGGGCAGGCGGGACATGTCCTGGTGGTCCTTGAAGTAGTCGTCCAGGGAGATGGCCAGGGTATTGAAGAGGTTGACCTTCAGCTGGATGGCCAGCCGTTTGGCGAAAGTGGTCTTGCCCGATGAGGAAGGCCCGGAGATAAAGACGACGCGCTGGTGGGGGTGGGCTTTGCAGAGATCATCGGCGATCCGGGCGATGGTCTTTTCGTGGAGTCCCTCGGCCACCCAGACCAGCTCCCGGCCCGGCCCGCCTTCCAGGTGGGCGTTGAGCTGGCAGAGGTTACTGACCCGCAGGGCGCGGCCCCATTCCTCCCGCTGCTGGATGACCTGGTACAGCTTGGGGCTGTCCTTCAAGGGTGGTACCTCGTAGGGCGGCAGCAGGCTGGGGAAGCGCAGGAGGAAGCCGTGGTCGTAGGGATCGATGCTGAAGTGCCGGAGCTGGTTCAGATCGGCGGTCATGGGTTCGAAGCGGTAGTCCAGGTAGTGCCGGAAGCGGGCGGCGGGGACCGTCTCTCGACCCAATCGATGGAGGATTTCGAGCTTATCGCTGCGGTTGCTCCGCTGGAAGCGCTGCTGCAGCTGCTCCCGCTCAATCTCGATGAGTTCCAGGGGTGTCTGGCCGCGGCAGTAGTGATGCATGCGGTGGGTTAGGCTCTGCAGATCGTCGGAGGCGGCGGGTTCGTGGGCACCGAAGTGGCAGTAGTAGCCGCCGATGAAGGAGTGTTCGATAAACAGGGTGCGGTCCGGGAAGAGCTCCTCCACGGCGACGGCCAGCAGAAATCCCAGCGAGGCGTGCACCGCACTGGGGTGCGAGATACTATGAAGGTTCGATGCCATCAAGAACCTTAAAATTACGAGCACATTCTCTTCTGTTCTTGCATTTTTAATAGCGCCAACGCCAGGTCCAGGTAATTAGGGTCAACCCACCTTTGGCCGGCAGGCTTAACTTTGCCCCTGCATTTGAGTACCCTGACTGCCATGCAGACGGATAACCGTACCACTCACCAGGGTTATCGGGGGTTCCCCACCCGGTTTCTAATGCGCTTATCAACGGTAGAGGGCGCTTTCTCCCAGGTGCAGATAATTCTGACTGGCGGGGTTTTTCTGACGGCACTGGCGCTATCGTTTGGGGCAAAGCCCTGGCAGCTGGGTTTCCTGGCGGCGGTGCCCCACCTCTGGCAGTTCTTCCAGCTGGTGGGCGCCTACCTGGTAGAAGCCACCGGCGAACGGAAGCTCATCACGGTCTCATTTGCGGGCCTGTCGCGCTTCCTCTGGCTACTTCTGCCGCTGCTCTACCTCTTCACGGATACCTCATCAACGGCGTACTGGTTCCTCATCCTGGTCATGTTGGCCACCTGCCTGGGTCTCCTGGCGGGTAATGCCTGGACGACCTGGATGGCCGACCTGATCCCCGAGTCGATCCGGGGGCGGTACTTCGGCTATCGCAACACCGTTCTGGCGACGGTAACCATTTCAGTCTCCCTGCTGGGAGGTTACTGGCTGCAGGCGGGCAGTGCTCGCTGGGGCCAGCCGATGGCTCTGACAGTACTGGTAGCAACCGCCACCCTTGCCGGCATGATCGGCGTCCGTCTGCTGGCACGCCAGCCGGATATCCCTCGACCACCGGAGCGGGTGGCTCCCGACCTCCGCAGTCTGCTAGCCAGACCCTTCCGGAACCGCCGGTTCCGCCAGGTGCTGGTTTTCTTCCTGTTGTGGAACGCCGCCATCGGCCTGCCAGCCGCCTTCTTCAACGTCCATATGATCCAGAACCTGGCGATACCTTTCTTCACCATCGGCGTTCTACAGGCCATCAATCCGCTGTTCGGCATACTGCTGTTCCGCTGGTGGGGCCGCATCGTAGATCTGTTCCAGATTCGCTCGGTACTGCTGGTGACGGGAGCCCTGATCACCATCATCCCGCTCATCTGGCTGCTGCCGACCAGGGGACACATCCAATGGTTGTGGGTAGAGGCAGTGGTGAGTGGTCTCGGCTGGACGGGTTTCAACCTATCCGCCTATACCTACCCGATGCAGCTCAGTCCCCGGATCGGGAGGTCATACTACCTGGCGTATTTCTCAATCATCAGCAGCCTGGGTTTCGTGGTGTCATCCATGTGCGGTGGTTGGATAGTCCAGTGGCTGGGGGATTGGTCCTGGACATTCGGGAGCCGCACGTTCATGGCGCATCACGTGCTGTTCCTGGCCAGCGCGATGCTGCGGCTGCCGGTGCTGCTGTTGCTCTTTCGTCTGCGGGACATCAAGTCTCCCGGCACCATCGCTCTGATCAACTTCATCGGAGCGGAGCTGTGGCGGACGGCCGCACTGCGCCGGCCCTTCCCGCGCTGGATCCGGCGCCGGTCTTTATCTACCGGTGCAAATCGGTGAACCGGGTGATGGGGCTAGAACTTGCCTTTGAGTTTCTGGAGCGCCCGTCGGTCGCGTTTGGTGGGGCGACCGGCCCGGCGGTGCTCCCGATAGAAAGCGCTCTCCATGGTGCGCTGCAGTTGGGCCTGCTCGATCTCTTCCTGGGGTGTGAGGTCCTCATACAGCGTTGCGGCGATTTTGGGTGCAACCCGCCGCTCCTGCAGGCCAGTCACCCTGATCCGCTGCTTGTACAGCTGGCGGGTGATCTGGAGCTCGTCGCCGGTCTTAATGGCCCGGCCGGGTTTCACTGACCGGCCGTTCAGCTTCACTTTACCGGCCTGGCAGGCCTCGGTGGCCAGGCGGCGGGTCTTGAAAAACCGCGCCGCCCACAGCCACTTGTCAATCCTCATCTCGTCCATGACTGGTGGTCAGACAGATGGTATAACACCGGCCGGTTCGAAGGGGTGCCTCCGGAGTTGGTGAATCAGTATTCCGGTTTCACGCAGCTGTCGGGAATCCGTTCCCAGGTCTGAAAGCGGCGATTGACGGCCTTGCGGAATTCCCGGTAGAGGGCCTTATCGTCGAACTCGACAGCGGAGATGGTCGCCTGGACCGCCTGCTTCAGAACCGGGCGCAGCTCCAGTTCGAGGCGGTCAATCATTTCCGTCAGGTTGACACGTGCCATAGTCGCTCTCCTCCTGAAATGTTTGTGTTCATATTCGCAGTCGGGTGCGGCCAAAACGGCCTTTCGTTAGCGGCCCAGGCCTCCAGGAAGCTGCTGGTCTGGAGGGCCGGGCGTTTACTTAGTCGATCCACCAGCGGCCTGATGGCCTTCCGGAAGCTGTCCGCATCCAGATCGTGGTCGGTCTGGTCGGCAGGCGCGCGGTTTCACATTCAGGGAGAATTTAATATAATCGGCTAGTATCGTTACCATTGCCAGCCGACGTCGAAGCCTGCCTGAAGCAGGGTTACCGGCCCTTCCGCAGCAGGAGCTATGTCCGGGAGGTGAATCCCGCGGGCGTAGATGGTTGTCTTCAGGCCTACCTGGCCGGGTCGGGCAGTTCTGCCAGTGACTGCCAGGCGGAGGCCGCCGACCAGGCCCGGCTTGATCTCAGGTTGGTGGTCAGCTCCGATACTATAGGCCCCTGCGCCTAGATTAAGGGCTATGGGGCCGAGAGCTGGTGCCAGGGCCACGGTGGTCCCGTGCAGTCGAAAAGGGGCATCGGTGGCGTGGATGGCCGGGAGGGTGGTAATGACGTGTTCGATCCCCAGGCCGACGGCGAGGGCTCCCAGACTCACAAGCCGGGTGTGCAAACCCAGACCGTAGCTGAGTCCTCCATCATGGCTGTTACCCAGCTCCCCGCCCAGCGGCAGGATAGTGCCGAGCTGGAGGGCCGATCTGCGACCCAGCCACTCTGCCGAACTCAGGATTATATCTTTAATAGAGGAGGGGGGCTGCTCGGGGCTTACTTCCGGTCGGGCTGCTTCTTGCATGGCCTGCCGGAGTTGGGCCCGTTCTTCCTGGAGCGACAACACATAGGGATGACCTGTTTCCAGGGCTCTTGTGGCGGTGGTGATGGCCAACCGGTAGAGGGAGTCGGCGGGCTCGAATCGTCCCTGGAGCATGAGTGTCTGGGCCAGGTTGCGTTGGGTTGTCGCCCGGCGTAGGTCCTGGGGTGCGAACTGATCCGCTACCTGCAGGGCGCGGAGGTAGCAGGCCTCGGCCTCGAAGATAGCGCCCCGTGCCAGGGCCTGATTCCCTTCGTCAATGAGCCGCTGCCACAAAGGTTGTTGACCCCAGCCGGGACCGGGTACGATAGCTATGGCTATCGCCAGCCGCGCAAGCCACAGGCCGGTAGGTGAATCCAGGTGGATACGGTATTTCCTCATTTTCAGTACGAATTACTAATTCAATAGGCTATTTCTCATTGGAAGACACTCGCACCAAATCTTCAGGTCTCAAACTAGCCGTTTCAGGCCTGCTATGCAAGTCGATGATCGTCGTTTTTGCCGATTTGAGGTAGCTTTTTGATGAATCAAGCGGTTTCCATCGGGCGAATGAACGTCCGCTAGCCGGTGGCTGCCGCGTGGGGGTAGCGCCGATAATGGTTGCGAAGCGTCTGTCTTTTAGGCCGGGGAGCGGAAGGCAGCAAACTGTGCTGGAGCTCTGGCAGGTAGTTTAATCGGTAAGCATAAGGTTGTGCGCGCTGTGAGTTCTCAGGGCAGGCCGGTTGGCTACCGGAGGAGGGTCATCTTGATGGTATGGGTGTACGCTGGAGTAATCAGACGGGCGAAATAGACGCCGGTCGATACGGGACGACCGGCAGAGTCGCTGCTGTTCCATACCACTTTATTATACCCGGCAGGAACGTAGCCATCTACCAGCCGGACAACTTCCCTGCCGCGCATGTCATAGATTACCAGAAGTACCCGGGAGTGGCTCGGCAACTCGTATTTAAGCGTGGTGACAGGATTGAAGGGATTGGGATAGTTCTGATGCAGGATGAAAAACTGTGGCAGGGCTCCCGCATCCGCTACGGCGAGGGTACTGGTATCAATTGTCAGGCTGTAGGGGCCGTTACTGGCTTCCGTCGTATCCTCCTTAGAGATCGCTGTAATCGTCCACCAGAAGGTAACGCTGTTCAGTCCCTGGTCCCTGATGACAGCCAGGATGTCGGCATATGATAGCCGCACTTTATTGACGGTAGTGTCCCCATACTCGAAGGAGAAGGAGCCGCTATCGCTCAGCAGGAAGGCGTACCTTACCGGGTCATTGTCAGGATCGACGGCCTCGTCCCAGGCGAAGGTGAGGGAATCACCCAGGTCGGCGGGCTGGAGCTGGATAATGGCTGCATTGGCCGGCGCGAGGAGAGAGAATGGTAGAGGCGGATCTCCAACCGGGGCGACCGTGATAGCGAAGGTATCCCGTTGAGTGGTCAGGCCGTCCGAGACGCTTACCATGATGCGGGCGGTACCATTCCAGTCGGCAGCCGGAACCACCTGTAGAATAGTATCCTCCACGGCTGTGGTCACTGCAGAGGTATCACTGGTGGCGCTGAAGGTGAGTGCGTCGCCTTCCACGTCGTAGGCCGTCAGCGGCAGCCGGGCGGTGTGGTCTTCCTGGAGGTAAATATCGGGGATATGGGCCATGAACGGCGGATCATTGACCGGCGTTACCGTCAAAAGCAGGGTATCGCTGACACACGCAGACCAGTCGTCAGTTGCAGAGACAACAATACGGACGGCACCGAAGAAGTTTTCGCCGGGAATGGCGATTAGGTCCAGTTCCTGGGAGATGATCAGGGTCGCCAGCCCTTCATCCAGCGCGGTGGCGCTGAAGGTGAGCCGATCCCCGGTATCCAGGTCGCTGAAGTAGTCGCCAAGCTTCTGGACCAGGGTGGCATAGGGGGTGTCCTCAGCGATCGAGACATCGGGCAGGCTTTGAATGACCTGTGGTGCCTGGTTGGGTGCAAAGCCGGCGGCAAAGCCGCAGAAGTGGTCCGTCTGGCCGCTCACTGTGTGGGCAACAGTATCCACCACTCCGGGTAGCACATCCCAGGTTCCATCGGACTCATTGTACCGGAGGAGGGCCAGGCGGATTGCGTCCAGCCCCGGCGGTATGAGCTGGGGATCGTAGGCGACGGTGATAGTGACCGGGACATCGAAGTAGATTCCGGACGGCCCGAAGAAGTAGACCAGCCCGGCTAGGTCGGCGCCGTCGGGGGGCACGTCAAACCGGCTGATCACAATCTCTACCGGGACACTGAGCGCACCGTCAGGAATGTCCAGGGTGGCGCCGATCTCAGTCTCAACCGTTCCGCCCTCAGGTCCGACCTTCACGCTCACGGCTCCAGCAGCAATATTCACGTAAACTGTGACGGTGGCAGTGGCTAGGCCGCCCTTGCCGTCACTGATAGTGTAGGTGAAGCTGTCGGAGCCGCTGAAGTTCTCATTGGGAGTATAGGTAACGCTGCCATCGGGATTAATCTCCACCGCACCGTTGTCGGCCTGGGTGACGCTCGCTACTGCCAGGTCGTCGCCGTCGGGATCGCCGTCGTTGGCCAGCACGTATACGATAACCGGCGTATCTTTATTGGTGGTGGCGGCATCGTTCCGGGCCAGCGGCGGGTCATTGAGACTTCCCACCGTGATGGTCACCGTTCCGGCATCCTCCAGGCTCCCGTCACTGACCTGGAAGGTGAAGCTATCTGAGCCGTGGAAGTTGGCGTTGGGGGTATAGGTCAGTGACGGGGCGGAGCCGGTAAGTTCACCGTTTTCGGGCTCGCTGAGCACCTGGAAAGTAAGGTCGTCGCCGTCAATATCGTCGCCGCTGAGGGTGATGTCAACCGCGACATCTTCGTCAGTGGTTACAGACTGGTCATCGGCCACGG
>JBGVTM010000314.1 GCA_041862535.1 Candidatus Neomarinimicrobiota bacterium
CCCCTCCCCCGGAGATACCGGTTTCTATTAGTGGGATCAGGGCTGCTGGGCTATGTCTTCCTGACAGGGGCCCCGCCCAGCGTTGTCCGGGCCAGTATCATGGCGTTCCTGTATGCCTGGGGGCGGTCTCTGGAGAGGCGTCCCAATCTGTGGAATCTCCTGGGCGCGGCGGCTATCATCAGTCTGCTCATCACTCCCCGCAGCCTGTTCACTCCCAGCTTTCAGCTCTCGTTTGCAGCCGTGGCAGGCATTCTCTATATCTATCCCCGGATACGAGCCTGGATCAGCAATACACCTACCGGCGATTGGATCTACCGGCAGCGACCCCTGCGGTACGGGCTGGACCTTTTTCTAGTGGGTTTGGGAGCCCAGGTGGGGATTTTGCCGGTGATGCTCTCCGTATTCCATACCGTTTCCGTTTATGTCCTCATTGCCAACCTGGTCGTCATACCGCTAGCGGGCCTGGCCGTGATCGCGGAATTACTGGCCCTGTTAGGTCTGCTGGTGTGGGAAGCGCTGGGGACTATATTCGCCAATGCCGCCTGGTTGTTTTTGGCACTCATCCAGGCATCAGTGGATCTGCTTTACCGGCTGCCACACCCCCAGATGATTGTCGGTAGGCCAGGTTCTATCGCCCTGGCGGTGTTGGTAATAGCTATTATTGTCTTCCCCTTCTGGTTCCGGCCAGGAAGGCCCCGTTATCGAGTCCGGTTGGCAGCCACGGTATTAGCGGTGGCCAACGTGCTGCTATGGAAATCGGCTCTGGCTGGCCAATGCCTGCAGGTGACCATTCTGGATGTGGGGCAGGGGGACGCCATCCACCTGGCCCTGCCCGACGGGCGCCATATGCTGGTCGACGCCGGCATGCGAAATCCATGGTATGATCGCGGGGAGCAGGTGGTGGCACCTTATCTTCGGGGACAGGGCGTCAGCAGCCTCAAAGCGGCAGTCATAAGCCACCCCCAGGCCGACCATATGGGGGGCTTGCTCCACCTGATCGAGCATATGCCTGTTGATGAGATCTGGGATACACCCAGTCGATTCAGCAGTGCCCTCTACACCCGCCTGAAATGGCTAGCTGATTCTATAGGGATAGCCACGCATCCCCTGACCGCTGGAGAGACGGTACAGCTGGGCAAGGTGGATATTTTCGTTCTCTCACCTGACACTTTCCAGCTGGCCAACGCGCGAAAGGTGAATAATGCATCCCTGGTTCTTAAGGTGCAATATGGGGCTACCTCGTTGCTCTTTATGGGCGATGCCGAGCGGGGTGAGGAGCTGCGTCTATTGGCCTATGGCGACTTCCTCCGAACCGACTGGCTGAAGGTGGGGCACCACGGTGCCGGTACCAGCAGCGCGCCACCTTTTTTAAATGCCTGCCATCCTGCCGGGGCGGTTGTATCAGTAGGGGAGGGCAATGTGTACCGGCATCCTTCGCCGGAAACGCTGGCCCGCCTGAAGAGCATCGCCCGCGTAGTGCACCGCACCGACCGGGACGGCGCTCTGGTGCTACGCTCCGATGGGCGGCAGTGGCAGGTGGCGGACTGGCGCTAGGTTGAGACGGTGGCCGCTACTTTACCCTCGAACTGCCTGCGAGAACCCGGTAACTTTACCGGCAGCTGGTAAGGACCCCAAGGCATATCCGGGACAATCATAAGTGAAATAAGGAAATTCATCGTGTCCGAACCTAAAGCCAGGGCGGACCGCATCCAGCCCCTCACACCGTGGTTATATCATTGGACGGTCCCTGACGACCGCATCGATAACTACCGCAGCGACGCCTATGCAGTCCTGACGCCCGAGGGGCTGATCCTCATCGATCCCCTACCGCTGACTGATAAGGCTCAGGCTACCTTGGAAAATGTGGCGGCGATATACCTTACCGGCGGTCAACACCAGCGCTCGGCCTGGCGCTATCGCAACGCTCTAGGAGTGCCGGTGTATGCTCCGGAGGGAGCGGCGGAGCTGGAAGAGGAGCCGGATCAGTGGTACCGCGATGGTGATTCCCTGCCCGGCGGATTCACGACTATCCAGATCCATGGAATGGGTAGCAGCTTCGCCCTCCTCATGGAAACGGAGGGTGGCTCCGGAGCCCTGTTCTGTGGTGATCTACTCATCCGGGCTTCCAATGAGCCCTTTCAGCTGCTGCCGGACAGGTTCATGGATGATCCCGCCCGGGTCCGGGAGAGTGCCGAAAAACTGGCTCAGATCCAGATTGAGATTCTCTGCTCGGCCCACGGCGAACCGTGTGTGACGGGATGTGGGAAGGCGATAAGGGAAGCATTGGAAAAGAGAAAAGCGAGCAAGTAGGAAATCCGGGACGGAACTTTCCCTCCCGCTTACCATTGACAGATGAGCGGCAAATCCCCTGGAAACGATAGTGCACATGGCACAGCTCGTCGCTGGCATTGACGAGGCCGGTCGGGGGCCGTTGGCCGGGCCGGTAGTTGCAGCGGCGGTCATCCTGGACCCTCAGCGGCCTATCGAAGGACTGGCTGACTCCAAGCGTCTGACAGCTAAACGCCGAGCGGTGTTGTACGATGTGATTTTTGACCGGGCTACCGCCGTGGGAATCGGGGAGAGCCAGCGCCGAGAGATCGACCGTCGGAACATCTTTCAGGCCACCATCGCCGCCATGCAGCGCGCTGTTGACGTCCTCAAACCTCAGCCGGACCACCTCCTCATTGACGGCCGGAATATCCGCCTGGAGCATCCCTCCCAGGAAACCGTGGTGGACGGTGATGAGACCGTGCCGGCCATCTGCGCCGCCTCCATCATAGCCAAGGTCTATCGGGACCGCCTCATGGCCGAATACCACAAGGTGTACCCCGAATACGGCTTCGACCGTCACAAGGGCTACGGCACCAAGGCCCACTTTCAGGCCCTGGCTACACACGGTGCCTGTCCTATTCACCGCCAGTCCTTCCGGCCTGTGAAGCGGCACCTGCCCCGATGGCACCAGCTGAAGGATCGCCAGACTTTAGGCCAGCTGGGAGAGCGCCTGGCGGCCACCTACTTGATTGAGAACGGCTACACCATCCGGGAGCTGAACTATCACGCGGTTCACCTGGGAGAGCTGGATATCATTGCCCAGCGTGGGGGCATCACCGTTATCTGCGAAGTGAAGTCCCAGGTTCCTGGTGGGTGGGGAGAACCTGAAATGCAGATAGGGGTGACAAAGCGGGACCGGATTATGGCCGCCGCCCAGAAATACTGTACTGAAAAAGGGATCGACTCCGAGGTGCGATTCGATGTAATATCCGTTAAGTTTACCAAGGCTGGTCCTAGCATAGCACACCAACCTGACACTATTCGTGCAGATTAGGCGTTTATTCACCTGCATATTGATTATCGGGCTCCTGGTTCCTGAAGTTTGGAGCCGGACCGCTGATACCGTTGGACGGCGGGGCATGGTGGTGTCGGACAACCTTGTCGCTTCCATGGTGGGGCTGAATATTCTCCGGCGGGGAGGGAATGCCGTCGATGCCGCGGTTGCCACGGGTTTTGCCCTGGCCGTTACTGAACCCCGAGCCGGTAATATCGGCGGTGGGGGCTTTATGGTCATTCGCTTCAGCGACGGTCGGTCCACCACCATCGACTTCCGGGAAGGGGCTCCGGGGCGAGCGACCCGGAACATGTACCTGGACGAAAACGGGGAAGTCATCCCCGGCCTGAGCACCACCGGTATTCTCGCCAGCGGTGTACCGGGTACGGTCAGAGGATTCGGCCTGGCCATGGAAAAGTACGGGCGTCTCTCCTGGGAAACGGTCCTGGAGCCGGCTATCGAGCTGGCCGAAAACGGTATCGCCGTGACTTACCAGCTCCACAAGGACCTGGTGGACCGGGAGGAGCGCCTTGCCCGGTTTGAGGAAACCAGGCGCATTTTCTACCCTGAAGGACGCCCTCTGCGACTTAACGCCCTGTTCCGGCAGCCGGAGCTGGCTGCTACCCTACGTCGGATCTCTTCCCAGGGACCGAACGAATTCTATAGCGGCGAAACGGCCCGGCTACTGGTAGAATATATGCAGCGTCGGGGCGGCCTCATCTCCAGGCAGGATCTCGCAGAGTATCAGGCCATCGAGCGCCAGCCGGTAGTATTCAACTATCACGATACTAAAATCATCAGTATGGGCCCCCCGTCATCAGGCGGCATTGTTCTGGCTCAAATTCTAAACCAGCTGGAGTTGGTGAATTTATCTGAGATGGAGTTCCACTCTGCCGAACACATCCACGTCATGGTTGAGGCCGAGCGCCGGGCTTACGCCGATCGAGCGCACTACCTGGGCGATGCCGATTATGTGAATGTGCCGGTCGCCAAGCTGATATCCAAAACCTATGCTGCGCGACGCTGGCGCGACGTATCCTTCGATTGGGCGACTCAGAGTGAGGATGTTTCACACGGGAATGCCAGGCTACTACTGGAATCCGAAGAAACCACCCACTACAGTGTGGTGGACCGCTGGGGTAATGCCGTAGCTGTTACCACCACTATCAATGATTTATACGGCTCGGGTGAAGTTGTAAAAGGGGCGGGCTTTTTTCTGAATGACGAAATGGACGATTTTGCCATCAAGCCCGGCTATCCTAATATTTATGGATTGACAGGCGGCACCGCCAATGCCATTGAGCCCGGTAAGCGTATGCTCAGTTCCATGGCCCCGACTATCGTCACCAGGCACGATACGCTCCTTATAATCGTAGGCACTCCAGGTGGCAGTAAGATTATTACCACCGTCGCCCAGGTCATTTCCAATGTGGTGGATTTTGGCCTCAGCCTGAAAGAGGCGGTGGAAGCGCCCCGGATTCATCATCAGTGGCGCCCGGATGAAATTATGGCCGAACCGCGGGCTATCAGTCCGGAAACAAGGCAGAGGCTTGTGCGTATGGGACATACAGTGCGCTATCTTGGAGGAATGATCGGCGCGGCACACAGCATTTACGTTGACCCGGAGACAGGTTGGTATTTTGGTGCCGCTGATTCCCGCCGGGCATCAGGTGCGGCTGGCTACTGAGTAAACAAATAAGTTAATGAGGAAGAAAATGGGGAACGGAGCTAGAAAGCAGACCACTGCCGGTTCTTCCAGGTTTCTACGTGAACTCCGATCCTTGGGGATTATTGTCCTGATTGCCCTGGCCCTGCGAGCCACCGTCGTGGAGGCTTACATTGTGCCTACGGGCAGCATGGAGAGAACCATTCTGGTAGGTGACTTCCTGATAGGAAATAAATTCATCTATGGCATGCGCACCCCGGACTGGCTGGGTATTCCCTATACCAGGCTAGGTTTTGATATCCCCTGGGTACGCTTCCCGCCTTTCCGGAAGCCGAAGAGTGGCGATGTGGTGATCTTCAAGTATCCGTACAACCCTTCGGATAAATACGTCAAGCGGTTGGTTGCCGGTCCCGGTCAGACCGTCGAGATCCACCAGCGGGAAATCCTGGTTGACGGTGAGTTCTTTTACCATCCCAAACATATGCAGTTTCTGGAACGTGAACCGCAACCGGAGGACTGGATCGATCCCAATATTTTTCCTCGAGGTAATGGGAATAAGGATAACTATGAACCGGTCCGGGTGCCATCGAAGGGGGATACCTTGTCAGTGGTTCATGACCGGGTTGCGCTCTGGCACGTTGCTAAAAGGGACGGGCACGATGTGCGACTGGAAGGGGACCAGATAATTATAGATGACGAGCCGGTCACCTACTATGTTGTCGAACAGGACTATTACTTCATGATGGGGGACAATAGAGATCAAAGTTTTGATTCCCGTTTCTGGGGTTTTGTTCCCCATAAGAATATTCTCGGCAAGGCCCTTTTTGTCTACTTTTCACTGGATCTCAAACGTTTTCCTTTCCTGACTTGGTACCGTTTGCAGCGCATTGGAACGGTTATTCTGTAATCCTACGGCTACAAATGGGTACATATTTACTGGCAAACTAGTTCACCAGGAGTTGCCCGGATTATCGTTTCGCAGCACTGAGGTGGACTGATAAGTAGGCACCAATCCACTCTGTTTACGAGAAAGCGACAGTTTATTACCCTGAAATGAATTAGAGGTTGCTATTCTTCTCTATGTTTCAAGAAATTTACACCTGTTTATAAATAGCCTAACTGTTCAGTGCAGGGATAAACCGTATGAATGGAGAGACTTCCACGCGCCCGGATAGAGCGGTTTACCTTCAAGAGAAGGTAAACACTCTTGTGGAGCAGGTTGATGAGGGGTATGGGGAAGCGTTGCTGGAGCAGCTGATTCATCGGATGGAAATCACGGTGCGGGAATTTGTGGCTGAGATCGACCTTTTAATAGAGCGTCTAAGGCATAGCGCTGCGACGCAGGAAGAGCTATTGGGCAAGATCAAGCAGCGGGAGCTGGTCACCGGGCCAGCTGCCTACACGCCTCAAGTGAGTCCTGAAGAGGAGGTGCCGGAATGGGAGCGGCGGTTGGCAGACCTGGAGGGGTCGGCTGAATAACCATGTGTCATAACCGGAGTTAGAATGCAGAAGATAATCAATTTATTGGTGATCATATTATTGGGTTTCTCACTGTATTATGGGATCATTGTCGATAATAATCGTTCCCAGAGGATGGAAGTCCTCAGTCAAAACGATGAAGAGCTTATGGGCCATAAGAAGGTGATTGATGAGGCCTATCGCCAGCTGGATCTCAGATTCGTGGGGCGGGGAAAGCATATTCAAAGGATGCAGGTTGACATAGCTACTCTGCGTGATCGCCTCCGGACAGTGAGTGATAGCCTGGGCAATAAAATTGAGGAAACCAATTTCTTTCTCCAACAGGCTGAAGAGATGCTCCGGGAGGACATTCGTAACCTAAACAGCGAGCTTAGGACCCTCTCCGACGATCTTGGCACCTTCAAACGGCGCACCAACCGGTCCATTCTGGATATGCAGGAAGTCATCAGCCGTATAGAGGATGACATCAAGGCCCTTGATGAGAAGGTAAGCCCCAAGAAAGAACAAAAATAGTTACGCGAGCTCACTGAAAAATCCCCAGTTCATTCAAGTACGACTACTTGGTAAGAAGTCCCCGCGATCCTTTTCTGGTCATTTAATACTACTAGTCCCCATCGTGCTGGCCTTGTTTGGCCTGGGTTGTGTGGGACGACCAGGGGGGAGCGCTCCTTCCAACTTACCCTACTTTCAAGAGTTCCAGGTTTCAGCGCAGCTACTCGCCGACGCCGCGGCGAAGGCGGTACGCTCCTCCAGCTATGACCTGGAGCTGGACACCCGCCGCACTACTCCCAACCAGCTTATCACCCTTCATCGACCACTCCCCAAAAGAGGGCTGAAGCAGCTGGCCTATCCCGGCCGGCCCGGAATATGGGGCAAGATGCTGCATGCCGATTTGCATGTATTGGTCTCTATCAGGCTCTCCTATGCCCGCCCGGAATACAGCCGGGTGACCATTCAGCCCGTTTTCCTGGTATATATTAGCCGCTGGAGAGATCGCCGCCAGTGGATTCAATGGCGTTCCAACGGGACGTTGGAACGGGAGCTCTTATCTCTTATAGAGGCCTATCTACAGCCGGAGGGCTTGAAATGAGGGTCCACGCCCCACATACGCAATGATGTGGGGCGTGGATTGGGCAGAGGAGGGGGTAGTCATCGGAGGGATATCGAGGATTAGCCCACCTGGTCCTCAACCGGTCGTTGATGATACCGTGAGAGGAGCGAGAACCATCCGGGGCTAGTTGAAGTCAACATGTTCCCTTATGAAAGTCTCCGGAGGAATTTCGCCTGCCATCAATCCTAACAGATATACCCGCTCAAAATCTAACTGAATGACTGGCAGCTCCTCGGTGGAGGGCTGAATCTTAATATGGAAGCTCTCGATTTCCGGGGGCAGATTCTCTTCGATTCGGGCAATTATATCTACCGCCTGCCACAGAGCTTCATCGAAACTCTGAGAGCCCCACGACGCCGTATAGCTGAATTCGTGGGTATCGGTTTCAATCGTGGTGTAATCTCTGGTAACTATCATGGCTCCACCTAGAACCAGAATCGAAGCCAGTGGAATGATGGTGAAGTTGAAAATCTTCATTTTACCTGTCCCCTTGAAATGCGCTCTTCATTGCCTGCTTTTTCTCTCTGATCTGTCCTTTAGACGCTCGGAAATTGGAAAAGGTTGCCACGAAATTTGAAAGAAGCCTTCATGCCGGCAGAACGACAACACTACGCCCCAGGCTTGAGCGACTCGGGGGCCGTAAACTTCCAGGGAAGGCTTTAGGCAGCCTTCAAACACGCGGCTGGCCGGGCAAGGGTACGGGAAAATTCGCTCCTGAGGATGGAGACTGCTGGGGAATAGGACTATTGACTACATCACCATCGGCGGGCCCGCAGGCGGTGCTGCTGAAGTAACCGCCGCAGCGATAGTATTGAGCCAAAAAATAAGCGCCTACTTAAACTACTTTAAAGTTTAAAGAGTCGGCGCTTAATGGCTCTTTTGCGATTTTACTTTAGCGAAAATAACTGTGAGACTATGTCTGAGATTTCTTATTCCTTTTTCTGAA
>JBGVTM010000315.1 GCA_041862535.1 Candidatus Neomarinimicrobiota bacterium
CAGCGGTAGGAATAAGGAACAGGTCGTCTAGGGTGGTGACGTACATATCCTCCTCCAGCTTGGGCAGCTGGCCGGTCACCGCGGTGCTCTGCCGGGTGGCCATGAAGGGGGGATAAATTTCGGTATATCCTCGTTCCTGGGTATGCAAATCCAGCATAAAATTGATCAGCGCCCTTTCCAGGCGGGCGCCTCGACCGGTGTAGAGCGGGAATCCCCGTCCGGCAATCCGGGCTCCAGCCTCGAAATCCACCAGACCAAGGGAAGCAAGCAAGGCCAGGTGATCCCGGTTGCCGACGGCGATTGGATTCACATCCCCCACCGTGTCTACCAGCCGGTTACAAGTGGGATCGGGACCCACGGGGACGGACGGATGGGGCAAATTGGGCACCCAGAGGAGGCGTTGGTGCAGCTGCTCCTGAAGGTCCTGAATCCGTCGATCCAGCTCCTTGATTTGTTGAGACAGATCACCCATCGAGGCGATTTTTTCGTCAGCTGGCTGGCCAGTCCTTTTCAACTGGCCGATTTCCTGCGAAACCCGGTTGCGCCGGGCCTTGAGCGTCTCCACCTGAGTAATAGTTCGACGCAACCGCTCATCCAGGGCCAGAATCGCATCCAGTTCACTGTCGTCGGCACCTCTGTTCAACATACCCAGGCGAACCAGATCCGGATTCTGGCGGATAAATTTTAGTGAAAGCATCGGATGATCGTTACTTCAATTTGACCATGCTCTCGTCGAAAACCAGGGTGCACTCCTTCCCCTTACTCGGAGGCAGTCGACACTGCCTGATTAGATTAATTTAACTTATTAAGTTAGTGACCCTTACCCCTTATGACCACCCAAACGGTCATAAGGAGGATTTTCAGGTCGAGTCTGATGGAGATGTTCTCAATGTAAAAGAAATCGTCCTTCAGCTTCCGACGGACATCTTCCAGGGAAGAATCATAATTCCCCCGTACTTGAGCCCAACCGGTGATCCCCGGTCGCAGCTGCAGGCGACGATAGTAGTAGGGGAATTCCTCAATCAACCATTCCACAAAATGAGGACGCTCAGGCCGGGGACCTACCAGGCTCATATCGCCTTTCAGGGCGTTCCACAGTTGGGGCAGCTCATCCAGACGGAACCTCCGGAGAAACCGGCCAAAGGGAGTAATGCGGGGATCGTCGGCTCGTGCCCACACCGGGCCGGTGCGCTCCTCCGCGTCCTCTAACATGGTTCGAAACTTGTGCATGATGAAGCGCCTGCCGCGGTAACCCACCCGCTCTTGAGAGAAAATAGCCGGGCCCAGGCTGGTAAGCCTAATGATAATCCCGGTGGCCAGCATAAGAGGAGCAACGGCCAACAGTCCCACACCCGCGACGACAATGTCAATGACCCGCTTCACAAACACCTGGAGGGGGGTGACGAATTCCGGGTTGATCTGGACCAATGGCAGGCCGTAAATATGTTCTGTCTTGGCCAAACCGGTTACCGCTTCGTACATGTCCGGGAGAATCTTGATCTTGATAGGCTCGCCGTTGATAGTGGACATGAGCTCGAGCAGAGATTCGTGTTCCGGCTTCTCTAAAGTGATGATCACCTCATCTACCTTCAGATCATGAATGAGTCGGGGCAAGGCCTGCAGATCACCCACTACCGGCTGGACATCCGAATGACGGGGTGACGGTCCGTTCTCAACAAATCCCACCAGGTCGTAGCCCAGTTTGGGATGGGCCATGATTTGACGGCAGACCTCCTGGGATCGTCGGTTAATCCCCACAATCAGGGTGCGCTGGGTTCCGAGGTTGAAACGGAATAAATACTTCTGCACTGACCTGATAAACCAACGGTAAAGGATGCTTAAGATACCAAAGAGGAGCGCCAGTTTGACCAAATCGCGGGGTCTCATAGGCAAGGCGACTTCGAACATAACGTCGATCACAATCATCACGATCGTCAGGACAACGATAGTGCGCGCCACCTGTACCGCCTCGTCCACTCGGGAGCCGGTGCCATCAGGGGTGTAACGCCCTAACAAAACCAGTGAAAGCCCTATAGCGGCTGCGAAGGCCAAAATCCAGGGATTGACAAGCATCCTGGTGATGTCGGGGGTGGTGAGCTGGAGTGCCAAGCTGAAACTGATCAGATCGCCGAGTACGAGCAGACCAACAATGCTGGTATCCCAATACTTTCTGGATAGCATATACGATCCCCGTTATTGTTACAACCGAATACCCCTTACCAAGCTATTAAAGCCAATTCCTCCTCTGGTTATTTAGGGTCAAAGGGCTCAGGTGCCACTTTCTGATTCCGGGAGATCGAAACCATCTACGATTGGTTATTAGTTTCAATCCCTCTACGCAATCAGGAAAATTCCGAAGTGTACCCAAACGAAATGCCAGAATAGTTTGAGCATTATTTCCGGTCATGTCTAATAGCACTTCTCAATCTCCACTTCCGATATCGTTTTACTACCCTCGTACAATCACTTATTAGAATCAAGGTACCAATGAATCGTTTTCTCGATCCCCTCCTCAAGCGTGAACTGCTGATGAAAACCGAGGGATCTTATCTTCCCGGCTGGATATTCACTATGCATATGAAACTTTCTAAGTCTGCTGGTATTGATCTCGAAATGACGCCCCAAAATTTTTCCCAGAGCATCGATCCCATATCCGCACAGAATGGCAACTGGGTAAGGAATACGGAATGCTGGAACCCGCACTTGAGCCTTATCCGAAATCAATTCGACAAGTTGCTTTACCTTGAGCTGCGGCTCATCTGAATAATTGTAAATCTGAAGGCCTGGCGCCATACGATCCATGAGAAACAGCGTGGCAGCGACTAGATTTTCTACATATGCAACAGACTTGATATTCTCTCCGCTTCCAATCCACATAAATCTTCTACCATATACCCTGCTTATCAGCCTAAAAGTATTGGCATAGTTCTCAGGCCCAAATACTGTTGTCGGTCTGATGACAATAGCTGCTCTACGGTGGTCTTCAATGATCCATGACTCAACTTCAGCTTCAGCTTCGAGTTTTGACGCTCCATATGGTGTTGATGGGCGCGGTACGTTTTCTTCGGTTGCAATACCCGGCTGGCCGTAAACTGCCGCCGAACTGAAGAACACAAACTTGCTAACTCCTCTGTTGGAAGCACAGTCCAATACTGTACTGGTTCCAGCCTTATTCACTTCGAAATACTCAACTTCAGGAATCCCGTTATCTTTATGCTCGGCGGCTAGATGAATGACACACTCCACACCCTCGATTGCCTCGCGCAGGGCTCTCCTATCGAGGATACTGCCTTGAAAGAGTTCATAGTTCTGCTCATCATGCGGCCTGGGGTTAGAGTCAAAGCCGGAAACGACATGCCCAGCTTCAAGTAAGGCCTTCGTCAGAAATGAGCCGATAAAGCCTTCACTACCTGTTACGAGAATCCGCATTGGGGTAACAATCTTAGATTATGAATTGATCAGGTGAATATTGCATCAAGCATCATATCCGCCATGATATCCCGGTTATAATATTGTTGAACGGCTCGATATCCATTTAAACCTAGTTTCTTTCGCAGATTACTGTCGGAATACAACTTGAGGATGGCCTCCTTCAGTTTAGTGCTATCTTCAGGTTCGATTACCAGACCGCAGTCATGCTTTTCGACCAGTTTCGAGCCCTCCCCTTTCCGCGTCGCAAAGATCACTGGTCTTTTCATCGCTAGGTATTCGAACATCTTCGCCGGAACTGAGGTTTCAAATAGTTGGTCGCCCTTCAGTATCAGCAAACCCACGTCTGAGATACTTATGAGCCTTACAATTTCACTCCTGCTCTGGAACGGCATCAGGGTGACGTTTTTTAATCCCAACTCTTCACATCTTTCCTGCACTACATTTTTATTTGCACCGTCACCCACCAGGAGAAAATGAATATCTTTATAGGACTCGACTGCCTTTGCTGTATCCAGGATGATATAGAGAGCGTAGAGCATTCCAAAAAAGCCGATATACGAAGCGACAAACTTGCCGGCTAGCGGGTGATCTTGGATTGAATTGGAGGAAACACTCCGGAAGAGCTCAAGGTCGGCAGCGTTCGGAATAGTCGTCACCCGATTCGGATGGGCCATCATCAAGATATAAGTACGCTGAAAACCAGTGGTAGTCACAATCCCGTCAGCGGCGCGATACAGAAACTTTTCCAAACGCTCCATGATACCAAGAAGCAGTCGGCTCTTTATAACATTCAAAGCAACCACTTGGCCGGGCCAGAGGTCTCGTATCTCAAGCACAAATGGTTTCCTTTTAGCCTTGCTTATCAATGACCCTGCTATTCCACAAAAGATTTGGGGGCTTGTTGCTAGGACAACATCAAAATTTCTAACGAAGAAGGAAGCGACAATCGCCATAAACGCAAAGAATAGATAATTGGCCGCTCTCTTGCTAATACCGATGTGCGGTATTAAAAAAGTCTTCACTCTGATCACGTTAATGCCATCAATAGCTTCCCGCGATAAAAACCTGTTCGTGTAGCCTGGAAAGAGCTTCCCCAGCGGGTGGTTTGGATTGTTGGTGATCACGGTTACCCTCACACCTTTTTTCACCCATCGCTTGGCGTGCTCGTAAGTTCTGGAAGCCGGAGCATTCACCTCAGGTGGAAAATAGTGAGTCAAGAACAGGATATGTCTACCCATACTCCCGGGATAATTGTTTGGACCGTGCTTACCCAACTTCCGTCGCGCCCTTATCTAACATATTCATCCAGAACCTTAACAATGCGTTCTGCTGCGTGTCCATCCCACAGTTCCGGGATTCTACCCTGATTCTTTGGTCCATTCACGATGGCCTCAACAGCCGCTACGATCTCATCCTGAGCACAGCCAATAAGGCGATTAGTGCCAAGTTCAACCGTAACAGGCCGTTCAGTAGTGGGCCGGACAGTTAAGCATGGGATACCTAAATAAGTAGTTTCTTCTTGAACACCACCGGAATCTGTCAGTACGACGGTAGTATCATTCATAAGGGCCAGAAAATCGAGATAACCCTGGGGTTCCATTGGGAAAAAGTTGGGGGATCTGGTTATAAAATCCCTTAATCCGAATTCATCAATACGCTTAGAGGTACGTGGATGCATGGTGAAAACAACAGCTATACCCTCCGTCAATTTCGAAAGGCCACTGAGTAATTCCCTTAAATTTTCTGGACTGTCAACATTGGCCGGGCGGTGAAGAGTGGCCAACATATAAGGCCTATCCTGAAGGTTTATGTTGGCACGAATATTCCGCTGCTGTGCCTTGGTAATATTTACCACCAGACTGTCGATCATGACGTTGCCGACGAAATGAATTCGCTCGGGGCGGATACCCTCACGCTGCAAATTATCGTCTGCATCCCGCGATGGGGTGAAGAGCAGAGTCGCAATTTGATCAGTGAGCACTCGATTTATTTCTTCAGGCATAGTCATGTCATATGACCGAAGACCCGCCTCTACATGGGCAACGGCTACTCCCAATTTTGCGCAGACAAGTGTGCAAGCCAGTGTAGAGTTTACATCCCCCACCACTAATACCAAGTCGGGCCCAAGTTCTTGGACAATAGGTTCAAAAGCCAACATTACAAGCGAAGTTTGTTCGGCATGTGTTCCGGAGCCAATCTTTAAGTAAACATCTGGTTCTGGCAAATCAAGATCCTGGAAAAATATCTGGGACATGGAAAAATCGTAATGTTGTCCAGTGTGGACGAGCACCTGCTCAAAATGACCGGGGTATTTCGCCATCGTGCGCATAATGGGAGCAATCTTCATGAAATTCGGTCTTGCTCCTGCTACGTGCATTATTTTCAACATTCGCTTCTCTACAAGAAATATTCTAGTTAATTCAATAGGCGTTCTTCGTTAAAAAAAGATCGGTACACCTTCACCAGCTTTTTCTCTTCATTTTCCCAATTAAACAGACTTTCAATGACCTTCCTTCCATTCTCTCCCATTTCATTAGCGATATGATCGTTTCTTAGTAATAATTCTATCGCTCTTGCAATCTCATCAGGATCTTTTGGATCTACACAAATACCACAATTATACTTCTCAATTACGTTTTTCCAAGCTCGGAAATTAGAAGCAACTACTGGTATCCCGGCGGACATATATTCAAACATTTTCGTAGCTCGAAGATCACCATGATTTGGACATGGTAAATAAGTCAATATGCCTATTTTTGAGATACTCAATATTTCGGCTACTACATCCCTCTCGACCCAATCCCACTCCTTTACTTTATACCAGCCTTTACATTTCATGAGCTCTTCACGATATGCCTGCGAGAAATATTTCCCTGCCAGATTAAGAACAACATCTTCTATTTTTTCCAACGCCTTTAAGACTTCAAGCAAACCTCTAATCCTGGTAATGCCGCCAATGAAACATATTTCATTTTTTCTTTCCTGCCACTCAGTCTTGGTGAATAACTCATTAGCCAATGGGAAATTATGAATAATTTCAGTCATTGGATTTATCTTCTTAAATCGCTCATTTAAAAGCGGCCCAGCGGTAATTAACAAGTCAAGCTTTTTAGCAAAAGTATTTTCAAATATTAAGAATAATTTTGATAGCGGTTTCCTTAACAGCTTATTTATCCACTGTTTATTTAAAATTTGAGCAGGATAGTCTTCATGTATATCATAAATGACTTTTTTCCCCCGTACCTTGGCCAGCCATCCAGCCGGCAAGAGTTCCGGATCATGAAAATGAAAAACATCAAATCTCTGTTGGAGAGCGGCCTTCATTACCAGGCCTATGTGCCTGAACCTCAAGCCCAACGATTTCGCGCCCGCCCCCTGACTTGAACTGTTCACCGGGAGCAGCTCAACGCTCACCAGTCCGTCGGGAATTGTCGGCGTACTAGGTACTTGAACTGCGATCAGGTGGACATTGGTAACCTTGGCGAGAGACAAAGCCTCCTTGTAGTAAATGCGTACATCGTTCCAGCGATGGACAGAAGAGACCATGAGTACTTTCGCTTCACTCAGTGTCATTGGATAGCCACTAATGAACGCAGCCCCACCACCCAATCGGAGCGGGCTTTGATGAAGAACAGGCTAAAGGCCGCCAAAAGTGCAATCCCCCCAATCATTAAAGAAAACAAGCCCGAAACCAGGATACTGAGGGCGTAGAGGAACAACAGGGAAACGATAGTGGCGCCCAATACTGTCATTAGATAAGCGGGACTAAGGAGACTGATTCCGTATATCTTGTGAGCATAGTACAGGCTCCCGACGGCTGCCGTCAGCTGACCGGCGATGAAACTGAAAAGGCCGGCGTCGAGGCTCGGCAGGCCGATCGATTTAAGGCTATAGAATACCAGTAGCAAAGCCAGGGCGGCTGACATATAAGTAATCGAATTGTATCCTCTGGTCGAGGCCGCATCGATCGGGGAACGGAATGCCACAAGCAACAGATAGAAAGGCAAAGCCAGAATTATGATCTTCAGCACGCCGGCACCCGATCCGCTTTCACCTCCCAACCAGATATTCAGTATTGCCAGACTGTTCAAGGACAGAAACAACGCCAGTGGGATGCTGACAAACAGGAGCGTCTTGCCCATTACTTCCAGCCCGTGTGCAATGCGGGCCTTCTGGCCAGCCGCCAGAGCTTTCGATACCCGTGGTAAAAGGACGATTCCCAAAGGTCCCAGTACCAATAGAAAAATCCGTATCAGGCTTATTCCGGAATTGACATAAGCAATTTCAGCCTTGCTGACATTGCTAAGAATTAGCAGTGGGACGCCAGCCATAAGGATAAATTGTGCCAGAAATCCCGGAACGCGTTGGAGCCCATAAGTCAATAATTGCCATGTCTTCCGCCACTCTATGGCATAACCACCTGCCCCCATTCTGGCGATAAATACCGCCGCTGAGAAGATCATTGTTCCGAGGCCCATCCCAAATAAAAGGAACGGCACTCCTCGATCACGGAAAATGAAAAATATGGTTATCGGGACGATCCCAGTACCTGTTAACTGGAGCAGATTGGCACCGAGCATATTCAAATAACCCCGCAACAAGCCGTATGTCAGGAGCTGCATTGCGTACCCGACCGCGAAAACAAAGAATGGGAATACCAGGTGGTAGGGGAACCCCCGTAGTATGCCTAGATACGGAGCTGTAGCTGCTAGGCCGATAAGGGGAATGGTCAACAGGACAAAAAGCCATAGGACGCCAATTCCAAAAGCCCGATCATCTTCTCTGGCAAGATAGTATGGCAGCCCGAGGTTCATTCCCAAAACAAGCACACCCAGCAGTTCGAAGGCAGTACGACGAACCAGGAGAAATTCACCCAGGGCATCAATCCCCATAACTCGGGCGATAAGACCATTGAGGAGAATAACACCGGCCAGCACGCCCACACCATTAACTATCGTGATGAACACATCTACCTGAAAAGTGGACCGATGGAATAGGGGATTTATTCGCATCAGGTGCTTAATCCTCTGAATAGCCTCAACGATAAACCGTGCATTGCATAGAATGGAGTCCTATCACGAAAACGATGGCAGGGCCCTGGTTTGGGCTGTGATAATGGGGCCTGCTGATAAGACCCAGCGCATTGTATTCAATGCAGCTATCAATAGCAGCAGGGTGACAATGCCGAATTGAATTATGATTCCCACCAGACCGCCTATCGCCAATAATCCGGAAGCCACGAAAAGAAACGTATAAAGGACTAGACGAAGAAGATTCTTCCTACCCCGAATAAAGGTGATATACACACTCTGCATAACGAATCCTACTAACAGTGAACTAATCCAAACACCTCCCAAACCAAAATCAGCGTAGAGCTCTCCCCATAACATTGTTGATGCCGTGCCATTGCCGTAGACGCGATATAGGGCATCAAACAGCCAACGTGTAAAACCGACATTAGGGCCAGGCAGAAGGCCCTTCAAATCGCTGAGGATGGCTTGTCCACCGAAAAATGCGAAGTGCTCTGGAAACATCTCTAATATTGAGTATAGGACATCTACATTGACCATAAAAATCCGAGTCACGACCCAATGCATAGCGATGGCCAGATTTTCAGAACCCCTGATATAGGTGAGAGAGCTAAAGAGAGCTAATGTAACGATAGCAAAGAATAACGCATGAGCAACCCGAATCCGGCCTATATAACTAGCATAAACGACATAGTTCATAATAACGAAAAACATGAGGGGCCAGCGTTGCAGGGACATGGTCAGGAAAAAAGTCGTAATGATCCCGAGAACTATCCACAGGATAAGCAATCCTGCTCTTCGATAATGAAGATATTTAGAGCCCACATATATGGTAACAAAGGGCAGAATAACGATATAAAACTGCTGGAAATAACCTTGATAAAAATATTGGCCAGCTCCTCGCCCATAGCGTGAATATTCGGCCCGGGCAGTCACTGCCAATTCGTACACATTTTCCCTTCCCTGAGCCATCAACGCTTCTATGAGAGGTAGTGTCCCTCGGCTATACATAAACCACATGGACATGAACAAGGCCACTATTCCAACCAGAGCAATGAATATGGTATCACCTGGTAGGTCGTGCACATCCCTCCAAGGAGTACGCCGGAAAAGGTTCAATTCTCTACGTGGAGAAAACCTGAAGGAAATGGCTGCGAACAAAACCCCCAGCACAAGGGCCAGAATCCCCATATGGATGACCAGATAAAAGGTGTAATTACGGTCGCCGCCGCCATAACTCACACCTTCGCCATTACTGAAGAAAAGAATTAGCCCGCCGATGTAGGTGAAGATAGTAAATAATAAAAAGAAGAGGGTAGTAGGAGTAATAATGAGGCCCCCGGCCTGCCGCACCAGTACATATGCCGACAATCCGTAGATGACAAGGGAAAGAATTAACAGCACCGTATCTTCCCCCAGACCTAGGATCAAACAACCCAGGAAGCCAAGAACAAGAGATGCCAGAAGAACCCAGCGGCTAACCGGCAATGCAGCCTGCTGTCGCTGATTGATCCTTTCAGGTATTCCGGTGATGATCACCTTTTTCGCTTCATCCATCGGGTTAATTCCCGGTATTGCTCCGGGTGTTCAATCTTCGTGCGGCGGAAAAAGTCCAAAACGAAGGCAATGATCACCGTAAAGATGGTCATGAGCACCCCCGTCGTAATCACCATAAAAGCCCTACGCGGAGCTGATCGGAGATCGGGTACATCGGGATAATCCAAGATATTGATAGTGGGGATATCCTGGGCTTCCCGAAGCTTAGATTCCTCATATTTCGTAGTGATGAACTTGAATATTTCTGATTGGAGTGCAATACCTCTGCGGAGACGCAGGTATTCTTTCATTAAGGTGGGCAGATCACGGTCATAGCCAAGCAGAAATCTCTTTTCATCGTTATTACCACCGAAGCTGCTTGCAAAGGCCGACTTTGTGGCGTGCAATTCAGACTGCAGGCTCTTGATTAGTGGGCTCTCTGGTCCCAGCTTCGCTTCAGCCAGAGCGTATTCCAGTTCCCGTTTTATTACCTCAGCCTCAAGGACAGCAGCCGCCTCGAAAGTTGCTATAAGCTGGGCATCAACAATCGTCACATCATTATCTTCCTGGAAGCGGCTCAGGCTATCTTCCACGGCTGCCAGCTCCCTGCCAATTTCTTCTCGCCTTTCTTCAATGAACTCCCGATAATTCCTTGCTTCCTGTCCCTGATATTGACGATTAAGCAAATCCAACTGCTGAACGATCCCGAGAGCCACCTGCTGGACGAATCGTCTAACCGATTCTTCTCCAATCTTACCGAAAGAGAACCAGCTGGTATTGTGATCGAAGGAGAGTTCCAGCGTATTGTCTGTGGTGATGGTCACGGTGATGTGCGCGGCCAAACTTTGCACCGCCTGATCCATATTTCCGGCTTTGTATACCTCATCCAGATCGAAATTTCTAACGACATTCTCCTTGAGAGTTCGACTCTCCAAGATGGCTTTCAATAAAAATATCTCGGTTGATCCCCGTCCCAATCCAAGGCCGAGCAGATTCCCAGGGATTGCTTCATAAATAGTCAGCGGCGAGCTTTCGCGGGTAGGCACGATAACGGCCTTACTTTCAAAAGTCTTAGGCATTATCAAGCTGTAAATGGCCATCATCACAGCAGAAATCAGGACCACCCCGACAATGAAGCCTCGCCACCGGACTAGAACACCCAGATAGTCCAAAACCGATGGGTACTGTTTCTGTGGGTCAACGACAGTCATGGGCATCTCCTCGCGATATCATGGCTGACAATATAACGGATCACGGTGCAAGATTGACCAGTATCGAATGTGAATTCATCATCTCGCACTCGCTGCCAGGTATGCCAGGTAAATATTCAGAAACGTGAGGGCTGCCTGGATCATTCCCAGTTGCCCAAGAAATACACTGCTGAATGATCTAGGTACATAGATCGTATCACCTTCCTGGACTTCCGTAGCCTTACCCTGAAGGGTTTGATCATTGGCTCTAATGACTTCCATCTGGCGTAAAGACCCATCACGATTTGCACCCCCAGCAAGCACAATATACTCTTCGGCTTTCAGCCCGGGCTGAAAGGCGTACTGTCCCGGCTTACGAACCTCACCTATCACTGAAACACTCGCGATACAATCGATATACACAACATCACCGGGCTGCAGAGTGAAAGTGGAGAATTGATCAGCCGAGATTACCTGGAGCACTGATGATTCATGGCCCTGCAGACGCTGGAGGGTGATATTAGTTAAGTCAGCCTGGGTGCCAGTAGAGATTCTTTTAATGAAGTAGGCCACGGTCTCGTTGGGTTTCACTGCATAATAGGCTGGATTCACCGCCAGTCCGCGTACCGATACCAAGTCTCCCTTCACATCACCATAAGGTACAATAACCTGATCGCCCTCCTTCAAATACGGATTTTGGCTTAGGTCGCCATCATGGTAATAGCTGGCCAGGTCAAGAACCTGATTACCTTCGGAGCGGCGGACCAATTGAATCCGATGGAGGGCTGCATTTGGCTGAATCCCTCCTGCCAGGTTGAGCAAGTCCGTCAATCGGGATAGCGGGGTTACCTCATGAAAGCCGGGGCTCTTCACCGCCCCGGAAACGCTCACGCGGATTTCACGGATACCATATAAAACACAGCTGGCTTCATATGCAGGGTAAAACTCCTTAATAACCGCAAGTACCCGCTTGCTCGCATCCTCGGCGGTCAAATCCGCAGCTGCTACGGCTCCGATGCCGGGCAAGACGATTATACCAGTAGGGGCTACCGTGACTAATTCCAAGTATGGCTCCGAGCTCAGAATAGACACGATAAATCTGTCCCCCGGACCTACCATATACTCAGCTGGTACAATGGTATGTTCGAGTGCCGTGCCTTTGACTGGGATCTGATAGGGGGGCACGATTTTCTCTTCTGGCCTGGTTTCGGCCTGGTCCCTGTCATCAAACAGCCGGGTCTGGCCTACGACCATGCTCGCCATAACCGCCACACCTATGAGCATCTGTCCTACTTTTCGAAACATATCAGAAACCTCCCCCAAGCTGCCGCCATAGAACTGAATTCTATCCGCCAGCCATGGAAACAATGGATGATACTGACCGGATATTTCCTAAACACTGGAGCGATATATCGTATAGTTCCAGATAACCCTAACAATAAAAAAACCGAATGCCGCTACATTCGGTTTCCACTCAACCTCGTGTAAGGGCAAACTTGATCGATTAATAAAGAGTTAAAAGATCAATTACCCTTAACGAAGCTGTATATGCGCCTCCTATATCCTGATAACGATTATATAGTAAGTTATATGTCTAAAACATGGATGTCAATCACAACCGCTCTATATGAGACCTGCACGTCGGCGGATTGCCCATTCCAGGCCCAATAGTAGAACCAATACTACTACTAGATGAGGGAACTGCCATAGGGAGAAATTATACTCCCGGGCAACTGTTCTGGCGGAATATGCCAATCCTGAGAGGAGTTGTTGCACTCCTGGTAGTTCGGTATACCTGCCACCGGTAGTTCGGGCTAGCCGTTGAAGGCCATAGCGATTTTGAATTAATGACTCCAGTTCCACTCGCCCGGCTTGAACCTGAAAAGCGATGCCTGACCCCTCTGCATCCGATTCCTCTTCTTCGGTAACTCTAACACGATAAGGGCCGGACTCACCCGGCCAGAATTCGCCGACATATTCCCCCGCATCAAAGTCATAGGCCAGGGACACCAAGGATGTGCTCTCTGAACCCTGGACCTCTGCCGTCAGGATTGGCTTGAGCATCTTGATCCCGGCTCGATCGCGCATGATCCCCCTTAATAGCACCTTCTCACCCAGGTGATACTGTCTACGGTCAGGTTGAATTACATACGGCGAGAAACCTTCGGGTTCCAGTTGCCACTCGACGAGCGCGTTAAGAACATCAAGAAGATAATTTTTCCAGCCGGTGCGGTTGAGCTTCAGATGAGTTGAAGCCAGGGCTGGTAACAGCAGGATCCCCTTTTTACTGCCGCCAGCTATGCCGAAACTGATCACATGTCGTCCCTGCTCATCCACGAGCACTGCTGTCATAGCCCTATTGGTTTGGGGATTGAGGATATGTATTAGAGTGGACGGTGGAAAATCAATCCCATACTGGTCCGGTAGCGCCTCCCGGAGGCCGTCCAGTGCCGGTTGAGCTACAGTCTGAAACCGATGCAGCCTACCAGAGCCATCCCTGTCCTCCTCTACCTGCAGACCCAGCGATCGCATCAGGCGCACAAACTCACGGTTAGAATTGTCTGGCCCTTCGACCACCAAAATGGGCGTTCGATCTCGTCGCAGCTTGGCTAAGAGCCGATCCATCTGTTCCCCTAGAAGGGAAGTGGTGGGATAATTATCAAGGATAACCAGGTCTTGCGGGGTGGACCAGAATTTAGATTCTTGCCCCTGCCAGTTGCCGCGCAGGAAAATGAGGTGATCCACTACTGCATGCTGGGTCTGACTCACCACCTGCCTGATAAACGCTGTATTCGGGGAGAGCGCACCAGTAAGAATGGTGATTTGTCGGCGGCCGGGCAACACGTCGACCTGGAACTCGCGCCGATTATTCTCAATGGTAAGTTCCTCAGGGAGCACCATGAGTTCCACCCGGAAGTGAGGGGCATCCAGCCGGCCCACAACCGGCGCGCTAAAAGTCTGGATGTAGTCCTGGGATGAAATACGGATTTGTTCCGAATGGATCAACTGGTCTTCATGGAAGACGAAAAGCCGGCTGCGTTTATTGGCCGCATTGCTGGCCTTGACCGTGACCTGTACCCTACCCTGCTCCTGTTCCAGCAGCGACAGGGGATAACGGACATCAAGAATGCTGAGGTCCAATCCGGAAGTAGTGTCCCCGATACCTACGGCAAAGATCGGCACCCCGTAGATATCCCCGATGGCACTGAGATCCAAACCGGCCGTTGCGACACCATCGGAGAACAGAAAGCCCGCTTGCAGGTCGCCGGCTTGCCATACCTCCGCCATGGGACCGAAATCCGTTAAGCGTTCATCGGGTAGATACTCAAAGCGGAGGTTACTCTTGGGAGTCAACCTTTCACCGAAGGTCATGATTAACGGTTGATAGTTATGTTCATCGGCCCACTCAACGACTGACACTACCTGGGAATACACGGTGGAAGCGGCAGTGTTGGGGTGATTCGCCATGCTCAGGGAGTTATCCAAAAAGATGCCGATACGGGGCGCGACAAGAACCTTTCGGCTCCATTCAATCCTGGGATCAAAGAGTAGGAGCACCACCGCACCCAGTAAAAGAGCCCGCACAGCAAGGATCCCGCCCCGGTAGCTTCTGGGTAGTGGCCGCAACCATATACCATATACCAATAAAAAGACCACCAGGCCCAGGAAGGCCACTAGCACCAAGCCCCAAGGCAGCCCCGACTGCAGCTCAACCTTGGGCATGGTCGGCAAGGCTCAAATTAGGATTCACTTCCAGATCAAGGTTAGACCGAACCCCAGCGAGCAGGCGCATATAGCCGGCCATGGCAATCATGGCAGCATTGTCGGTGCAAAATTCCAAAGGTGGATAGGAGATGGTGAGGTTGTCTGCTTCGGCCCAGGCGTCCAAGCGGTGGCGCAGGCGCGCATTGGCTGACACTCCCCCTGCAATGCAGATCCGACTTAACCCCGTCAGTTGTACACTTCGTTGAAGCCGGTCCAGGAGACTATCCACCACCGCTTCCTGGTAAGCAGCAGCGATGTGCTGTCGGCGTTCACGCAGGGCCGATGCGTTGAGATTTTTCAGGTAGTAGAATAAGGCTGTTTTCAGCCCGCTAAAGGAAAAGTCACATCCCTTTGATCCCTTCAAGGGTCTGGGAAAATCAACGGCCCGTGGGTCGCCACCCCTGGCAGCAGACTCAATGGCGGGACCGCCCGGATATCCCAGGCCCAACAAGCGGGCCCCTTTATCAAAGGCTTCCCCAGCAGCATCGTCCAGAGTACGCCCCAGCAGCGTATATTGCCCCGGGCCATCGACCCGCCAGAGATGAGTATGCCCCCCGCTGACAAACAGGCAGAGATAAGGATAGCTGTCGTCGGTCGGTGGTCGCTCAAGAAAATTGGCCCATAGGTGGCCTTCCATATGGTCTACTCCAACCAGCGGCACGTCCAGCGCTTGGGCCAGTCCCTTGGCAAAATTAAGGCCTACCACCAAGGCTCCGGCCAGCCCCGGGCCATAGGTTACGGCAATGCCATTGAGGTCCTGGAGCGAAATGCCAGCGGCGGTCAAAGCCTGATCTACCACTGGCACAATATGGCGTTCATGTAGCCGGGAGGCAACTTCGGGCACCACGCCCCCATAGGGGGCATGAACCATCTGGGCAGCTACAATATTGGAAAGCAGGGAGCCATCAACCACCACCGCCGCCGCCGTCTCATCACAACTACTCTCAATGCCAAGGACGATCACGGCGTCGGACGGGTTGTAATGATCTCCAGCTGTTTGGGTACCAGGTCGCGGTATTCCAGGAGATTCGGGCCCAGCCGGACTTGCGGTTCCACCATCAGGTTCGTAGGTGACCATTGGCTCTGGTAGTCGATAAACACCTCCACCGCCTCATCGTCCAGGTTGGCAAGATAGTCGACCCCACCAGTGACTGTTAAGGCCACTGATGAAGGCCCCACCAAGACACTCAAATTCCCGGGGACGTTCATCACTTTCACCGGCACATCGGTAAGCCGGCGTTCCCCGATCATCTGGACATCCACACTCAGGGTGACATTCAATGGCTCAATGGCCAGAATTCTTCCCGGGGCCGGGTGCCAGAGTCCGACCGTAATCTCAAGTGGTTCGGCCACCATACGATAGGTGCGCCGGCTGGTCAGCACTTCATTCACCTGGTTGACAGCCTCGGCCGCGCCCCTGACAAGGACTTGGGGAGGGGTAACAACGATCTCGCCGACCTGGGTATAGCCCGGCGCAATATCGATAGTGATCTGCGGTCGTACCAGCACCCACTTTTCCTTATAATCACTCAATACAATCTGGATGCTGTCAGGCTGCACTACCTCGACAAATTCGAGGCTTTCCCGAATACCAGGAATAGGTATGGAGATGCGTTGGGGATTTCGGCGGAGATATTCATCCAGATAGAAGGTGTATCGCTGCCGCACCATCACCAAATCAAGCACCAGCTTGGACTTGGAAAACGGGAGGAACAGGTACAGTTTGGCTAACGCGCGACCGGTTCCCTTGAAGCGTATAGTGGCGGTTTGGGGCGCCTCCTGGCTGAGCGTCTTCCCTTCCTGGATGTTCCTGATTTCTATGGGAAATTCAGCGTTCGCCTCGAATTGACTGTTGCTGATGGAAAAGAACCATAGTATAACAGCCAGCCCTACAGCGACCAGTTTATAGATCAGGTCATGGTAGATAGATTTTCGCTTCGAGGCAGCACGCGCCATAGACTTCCACTTCTATCCCTGGGAGCATTTTAATATAACAAGGCAATACGAAGCTCGAGGGGTATTTGGGTCAGCTTCGCCCGATAGCTTTGCTTAATTGATTCATTGCAGATATCTAATATTTCCAAGAGCTTATCAACGCTGCTTTATACAGTCTTCTTTTCCACCTTTTCAGGTGTCTCCACTTCCTGCTGCTCAGCCTTCGCCGAAGCCTTTTTCTTTGGAGCCTGCTTTACTGATTTCGAGACAGCTTTACTATTTTTTTCTTCGACGGTCTCTTCACTGCTCTCTAAAGTGGCGGTCTCCGCACTCTTGCCCGCTTTTCCCTTAGCGGCCCTGGCAGTAGCGGTTTTCTTCCGAGTGGCTGAAGCTTTCTTTTTAGGCCTGGCCTCCTCTACAGGTACCTCTTCAGGCTGCTCCGTTTCATCTGCAACGGCTTCTGCAGCCAGGACAGCTGGGGCCTTCTTCTTCCGCTTGGGTACTGCCTTCTCTTTCACTTCAGTCGGCTCCGCGG
>JBGVTM010000316.1 GCA_041862535.1 Candidatus Neomarinimicrobiota bacterium
ATGGGCCTGGAAAACTATGCCATTCGTTATCAGGAAGCCGGCTTCGCCGCGCTGGCCTTCGATTTCCGGCACCTGGGTGAAAGCGGCGGCGAACCCCGGCAGCTGGTATGGATCCCGTACCAGCAGGAAGATTACGTAGCAGCCATCAAGTACGCCCGCGGCCTCGATGAGGTCGATCCGGTGAAAATCGCCCTGTGGGGCACCTCCCTGAGCGGCGGACACGTCATCGTCACCGCGGCCAGGGACCACCGGATCGCCTGTGTCGTCGCGCAGGTCCCCCTGCTGGCCGGGGGTGCGGGAGGCCTGGAAGTCGTGAAAAGATTTGGCCTCGGTCACATACTCCGGATGTCATTCGGACACGGACTGCGTGATCTGGTCCGATCCTGGTTCGGTCTCTCGCCCCACAAGGTACCTATCGCCGGAAAATCAGGTACTATCGCCGCGTTGGCCGATGCCGGCGCCTGGGACGCTTTCTGTAAGCTTGCGCCGGATGATTTCATCAACGAAGTCTGTGCTCGCATCCTTATTCGAATGGACAAATACCATCCGATCAAACATGCCGCCCAAGTGCACTGCCCGGTCCTGCTGCAGGTATGTGAAAAGGACATCGGCATTCCATTGAGCATCGTTGAGAAAGCCGAGCAGCGGCTGGGGCAGCTGGCGGAGGTCATCCGCTACCCCATCGACCACTTCGATATCTATCTGGGGGAGAACTTCGAGAAAGCGGTAAGCGACCAGCTTGAGTTTTTCAAGAAGCACCTTTGATGGATGCCTCCGGGACCATCTGATCCAACCTCCCTCTAGCCCTGCGCGGTGCCAAACACCGGAAGCCGCGCAGCTCCGGTGCAGGTGAGCTCGTTGATATTTTCATGTTTGCATTCCTATGAGCATTTCCTATTATTGGAAGAAGGAAGATGGGTATCTGATGAATTTTTCCCATAAAAGAAATTTCAATTATTACAGTTATGTTTTTCTATTCTGGGCTTATCCAGCTCTGCTGTTTGCGGAATCCTATTTTGTTGCACCTGACGGGAGTGACTCCGATCCGGGTTCGCTCGACCAACCCTTCAAGACACTGATCCCGGCGATTGCAGCCTGCGCTGCCGGAGATACGATCTACCTGCGCGGCGGTGTGTATGAATACGACGCTAGCGTAACGATCGACAAAAGCGGAGAAGCGGGCAGTCCGATCAAGATCTGGGCCTATCAGCATGAAATCCCGATACTCGATTTCGAAAAGGCCGGGACCGGAAGCAGCGCACGGGGCATTACACTAAGTGCTGATTACTGGCATTTATGCGGTTTAATCATCCAGTATGCGGGAGATAATGGCATTCATGTCTATGGTTCGCATAATGTTTTGGAGCAAGTAACGACGCGTTATAACCAGGATTCAGGCACGCAGTTATCAAATGGCGCATCATTCAATCTCATTTCAAATTGTGATTCCTATCTTAACTATGATCCGGCCAATCACGGCGAGAACGCCGACGGTTTCGCCGCCAAGTTCGACCTGGCAGAAGGAAATGTCTTCCGGGGGTGTCGGGCGTGGAGCAATTCCGATGACGGCTGGGATTTCTGGGAAGCGGGCAATGGAGTCACGGTGGAGGATTGCTGGGCTTTCCGCAACGGCGAGAATATTTGGAATGATCCCGAGTTCGCCGGGGACGCAAACGGATTTAAGCTCGGTCACGGCAGCGGTGCCCATATTTTGATTCGCTGCCTGGCTTTTGATCATCAGAAACATGGAATTGATGTAAACGGCAATCTCAGCGGAGTACAGGTATATAACTGCACCTGCAATAAAAACGAAGGTAAGAATTTCTATTTTGATGAGCACAGTGACAGTCATGTTCTACGTAATAATCTCTCATTTGATGGTGGTGAAACCATCTATCTTGAAGTCGATGATGAATACAATTCGTGGAATGGCTTTTTGGTTACGGAAAGTGATTTTATCAGCCTGGATTCCACCGGTGTAACGGGACCGCGGGACGAGAACGGCGGACTGCCTCAACTTGATTTCCTCCATCTGGCGGAGGGGAGCAGCCTGATCGATGCGGGGGTTGATGTGGGGTCGCCTTTCGAAGGTCCGGCTCCCGATCTAGGCGCTTTCGAATTCAGCAGCATTACAGAAATTGTTTCGCACGCCAGTCAACAACCGGAACAATTTGCAGTGTTACAGAATTACCCCAATCCATTCAATCCGGTCACAACCTTGCAGTACGATCTGCCAGGGGCAGCGGTGGTGACCATCATCATCTATACCATCCATGGCGGTGAGGTGGCTCGATTGATCGAAGGGTATATGGCCCCCGGTTACCATCAAACAAAATGGAATGGCAGGGACAAAAGTGGTCGGGAAGTCCCCTCTGGCATCTACATCGCCCGGCTGGTGACGCCGGAGTACAGCCAAGCGATCAAGATGGTGTTATTGAAATGATCGCCAGGTTAAATCCGCTTGCTGTGGGATGCAACAGTGGATTCTTCCCACTACGCGGGACAAGTAATACGCTGTTTCCTCACAAAGAAGATCCATCGTTTCAATGAGGCGTAGCTGATCGTATCAAGTCCCGATTGTTTGTCCCTCACTACAGCTCATAGCATATTACTTGACATCTTAAGATAATCTTTGTATCCTTTATCAATGTTGGGAAGAAACACCCTTTGGACAAGGGATTGATGACACCTCAGCACAGCGAGGCAATCATTGGAAACAGAAATCCGTATGCTCCAGAGAGCTGGTACTGGACTGGCGAGATCAACTCGGAGAAGATTTACTACGTGGTGAATCGAAGTGGTGGAACGATAGGTGACCACTGCATCCCAACGAGATACGAAAGTTATCAATTAACCAGCGAGCAAAGAATCTCCCTTCATAGAGGTCCCAAGATGAAAACATATCCTTCTAAGTATGCTGGAAGGCAGCCCGTTTGCCGCTGCATGGTACTGATATTCAGCATAGC
>JBGVTM010000317.1 GCA_041862535.1 Candidatus Neomarinimicrobiota bacterium
GGTATGGAATCGGGGGTCCAGGCGTTTCCATCGTAGTGCAGGAGGGTGCCGTAAAGGCCGCCGGCCCAGATGTCCTGCGGCCCGCTGCCGCCGATGGCCATCAGCCCTGGGACCGACGGCGTTTTCACCTCCCGCCAGCCCGTGCCATCGTAGTGAAGGACCATGGCGCTGTCGATGAAGTTGGGTGGCGGATCGGGATTGCGATATGAATGTACCCCAACGGCCCAGACATCGTCTTCGGCAAAGCCGAGGACGTCTCGCAGGTCGTCAGCCACTCCACCCACGAAGGTGGTGTAATCGACATTACGCCACTTCTCACCGTTATAGTGGAACATCTTGCCGGTGTACAGGGCATTGTGCCCCACCGCGTAGACATCGGTGGGGGAGCTGCCCCAGATAGCCGTCATGGCTGTCTGGGGTCCGAAGGCCAGGGTGTCCACGGTCCAGGTGTACTCCCGGGGGTCTCTGATGACGTCATCATCGTCATCGTCGTCTGGGCCGGTACCGTTGCGGCATGTGGAGGCCCAGAACAGCATGAGGCAGGATACCAGGGTAAGGGACAGGCGTTTCAAAGGCGGTTTCCCCTTGTCAATTATATATATACAACATTCGGCATGGTTTGTCAAGGGGAAAATGATGCGACCACATCCAATCCCATGATTACCTCCCGTGTATGACGATGCTGACTTGTGGATAGTCATGCGTGATCCAGCCTACCACGAAGACCTCTCTCCCGTCGGTCCAGATGTCGTAAAGACTTCGCGGCAGGTTCCGCGGCTCAGGATATTCGTACCAGTCTACGCCGTTGTAGTGGTAGATCAGACCGCTCTTGTCGCTGTAGCGGTAGCCCACAGCGAAGATATTGTCATCGCTGCTGCCGTAGATATCGAATAGGGTGAATTCCCCTTACAGGACCCGCTCCCAGGAACCGTCCCGCCACAGGCTGATATTGCCACCTCCCACGCTGTACAGCCGGCCGGAGGGGCTCAGCCAGATGTCACGCCAGACAACACTCCAGAGGGTTTTCAATAACGACCAGCTTTCCCCGTCGTAATGTAGGAGCCAGTTGCCGTCGTCGTCTGCCCAATAATAGAAGCCATACAGATCATCGGCCCGGTGGCCGGTGAAGAGGTTGAAGTAGGAGAACTGATCGGGATCATGGGCATCCACCAGGGGTATGGAATCGGGGGTCCAGGCGTTTCCATCGTAGTGCAGGAGGGTGCCGTAAAGGCCGCCGGCCCAGATGTCCTGCGGCCCGCTGCCGCCGATGGCCGTTATGCCCCGTCCCGGTGGTGTCACCGCCTCCTGCCAGACGGCTCCATCGTAATGAATAATCAGGGTACTGTCCAGCCAGTTGGGGGGTGGCTCGGGATTGTCATAAACCCGCTCGCCTACCGCCCAGACGTCATCAGAAGCAAAGCCATAAACGGAGCTGAGATCGAAATACCCGCTGATATGTCCGCCATAACTGGTACTGAGTTCCACCATATCCCACTTGTCGCCGTCGAAATGAAACATCTTTCCCTGGACCATTTTGGCGTTGTGTCCCACCACATAAACGTCGGTAGGGGAGCTGCCCCAGATACGCTCCATGGCTGTCTGGGGGCCGAAGGCCAGGGTGTCCACGGTCCAGGTATACTCCCGGGGATCTTTGGCGACCTCGTCGTCGGGGCCTGTGAGCAAACCGCAAGCAGATGCTCCCAGGAGCAGGAGAATGATAGAAATGAAATAGAAACCGATACGGCCCATAAGGCATACCACTTAATTGTCACTTACATTATAAGATAGCACCACTATATTGTCAAGAAATATCCGCTGGATCATCGCTATTGGGTGTCCAAAAGGTTTCTATTTTCTCCCTGTTTCAGGGACTTGCAATGGTTGTCGGAGGTGCGCGGCAGCTACGTGCTCCTATGAAACGCGGGCAAACGGACGAGTCGCCCCTGCAAGCCCCTAGTACACAGTTCCAAGCCTTCAGCTATTCATCGGCACCATTTTCCGGGTGGTGGTGAACGGCGGGCTGTTTCCAATGAGGATGGTAACTAACCGACATATGCAGATACCAGCAAGTGTGGTGTGGCGGAAGAGGTGCCATTGGCACATCCAGCCCGTAAATTCGCATCGTGCGCTACCTGCTTGGCATACTGCTGGCCATCGACCTCCTTGCGGCCCAGGAAGTAGCCGATACCACGGCCCTGGACACTACCGACGCCCGCTCCAACGCTTACATCCACGAGGACTGGTCCTATTTTGCGGAGCGGCTGCGGAACGAGTTCCTGGCGCTGGGTGAGAAGAAATACCGTCGGGGGGAGTTCCAGGCGGCGGTGATGGAATACTTCAGCTTCCTGTATCACTTTCCCGAGGATGAGCTGGTGCCGCTGGTGCACTACCGCATCGGTCGGGCTTACGAGCGCCTCAAGGAGTTCGACCTGGCGCGGCAGCAATACACCGCGGTGCGGGACAGCCTGGACGCAGATCCGCTGGTAAAGGTAGTCTGCCTGCGGCAGCTGGCGCGGATGGATTACGAGCTGGGAGACTACCAGGCGGTCCTTAACCTGCCGCCCATGGAAGACCCTTATATCCTGGTGCTGAAGGGCTTTGCTTCCCTTACCATGGAGAATTGGACAGACAGCGAGGAGTTGTTCCGGCAGGCCTATCGGTTCTACCCGCCCCGGGCCCAGAAGGTGCTGGATAGCCTGATAACCGACATCGAGGCCATCCCTGAGTTGCGCTACTATCGGGGCTGGAAGCGCAGCTTCTGGAACCTGCTGCCTGGTGGAGGACTGCTGTATCTCGGCAGCCTGGGTGAAGCGTTGGGCTATGCGATCGGCACCGGGACGCTGGCCATGGGGGCGGCCATCGTGCCGCACTGGACCCGCTACGTGATGGGATTGGGTGCAGTGGGCGTTTACATGGTGAGTTTCAAGGCGTCGAAGAGGCTGATGGAGGACCGGAACCTGGGAATCCGGGAGGCGCGGCTGGTGGAAATCAACCAAGCCTACTCCCTGGATACGTTCTGGTCCTTCGCCCACCCGGCCATATATTGATCCCCAAGGCTGCTGAAGACCAGCTCCCCTCCTGCCCGGGGTATGTCCGGTCCTGACGGCGGGTGAAATCATACCTTTTGGAGACCTGAATGCTTTTCGTTAACTTTCTTCTGTAAGGGATACAAGTTAGGAATGGTCCCCTTTCTTAGCCAAGCGGGTATAAATCTGAACTGTGCAAGAACTGATTGGCCACAAAGATGTCAGCACGATGATAATTTATACTCACGTATTAAACAAAGGTGAACCTGGCGTGCGAATTCCGATTGATGGGCTTTGACTGGCTTTATGCAGCCTGTATAATCATTGTTAGCCGCTATTAAATTTTCATTATTAAAAATGGAGGGGAAAGAAGCTAAATGAAATATTGGGCATTTATTATTTTATTTGCCTTTATATCATTTTCCTGTAATGAGAAAAGCCCTACTGAATCAAAAGATAACGAAGATTTAGATCAACCATCAGCAAGTGATACAGTTAATATATCAGGAATAACCTGTGATAAAACAACAGTAACTGTTATAGATACGGTAAAACTCGAATGCATAGCAAATTCTTCAGGTACTCTACATTATCATTGGAGCCTTAAAAAGGGTAATACAGTTTATAATTCAAAGATAATCGATAGAGCAGATACTTCTAGTTCTTTTGATTTTGGTAAATGGATAAAATGGAATCCACCCAGTTCAGGTACTTGGACAATTGAAGTATTAGTATACCTTAGTTCAGCAGACCATTATTCAAGCACTGGTACAGGTAGTTATGATATTCATTATAATTATGATTCATATGGTAGAATAAATAACATACATTATAGCTCTGGCAATGAAATTTGGGATGTCTATTATGAATATGATGGTTATGGTAATATTAAAACAAAGCATTGTTTTAATTACGATGAAAAAGGTGAGCTATGGAATATAAAAAATATAATACAGTATATTGAGAATGTTGATATTGAAGTTACGCCTAGTTTTATATTATTAACTAACGGACAGTCTCGCCAGTTCACTTTTACCTTCATTTATTCAGATCATGGCACACAGGATGTGACTTCTTTGGCAACATGGTCTGTATCACCTGGTATTGCTGGCAGCATAGATGCAAAAGGTCTTTTCACTGCCGGAACCAACGTGGGTACAGAAACGGTCACAGCATCTTATCAGGGGCAAACAGCACAGGCAACCATCACTGTCGTTAGTAATCAACAATGTGGCACCATGACAGACCAAGATGGCAACACCTATCAGACGATCATCATCGGTACGCAAGAGTGGATGGCTGAAAACCTGAAAGCAACGCATTACCGCAATGGCGAACCGTGCAAATACTATGAAAACGAAGCGGCCATATATGGCTATCTGTACGACTGGTATGCAGTGAACGACAGCCGTGGCATTGCACCTGCAGGTTGGCATGTGCCCACGGATGAAGAATGGAAAACGCTTGAAAAACAACTGGGGATGGATTCGTCAGAAGCAGATGATAGAGGCTCTCGGGGTACAGATGAAGGAGGTAAACTAAAAGTAGGTGGAACAGTGCATTGGGAAACCCCCAACATCGGCGCAACCAACGAGAGCGGGTTTTCCGCGCTTCCGGGAGGTTACTGTTCGATGGGGGATTACTGTGAAGATCTCAATTATTACGCCTACTTCTGGACGTCGACCAAGGATAACATTGAATGGTGGAACACGTGGTACCGGTGCCTGTATTACAATAGTTCATCTATATGGCGTAACGCCGAACATCCGAGCTACAGGTTCTCTGTACGTCTTGTCAAAGGTGAATCTGCACCACACACATTGTCATCAATCAATATATCGCCCACAATCAGTATTGTAAATCCGAGCGAAACGCAGCAGTTTACCCTCACGGCCAGGTATTCAGACCAAGCCACGGAGGATGTGACTACTTCAGCAATATGGTCGGCATCACCAGGTACCTCTGGCAGCATAGATGCAAATGGTCTTTTCACTGCCAGATCCAATACTGGAACCAATTCATGTACAGAAACAGTCACAGCCTCTTACCAGGGACAGACAGCACAGGCAACTATCACCATCCCAGGCACCATGACAGATCAAGATGGAAACGCCTATCGAACGCTCAACATCGGTACACAGGAGTGGATGACTGAAAATCTGAAAGTAACACATTACCGTAATGGCAAACCTATACCTAACGTTATAGTTAGTAATGATTGGGGCATTTTATCTACCGGTGCTTATTGTGTATATAATAATGATGAAAACAAAGCGGTAACCTATGGCTATCTGTACAACTGGTATGCAGTTAAAGACAGCCAGAATATTGCCCCTCCCGGCTGGCATGTGCCGACTGATGAGGATTGGCAAACTCTTATTGATTATCTTGGTGGTTCGAATGTTGCGGGTGGCAAACTGAAAGAAGCTGGAATAGCGCATTGGGAAAGCCCCAACACCAGAATCGATAACTATGGAAGAGGTTTCTTAGCACTTCCTGGCGGTTGGCGTAATGGCATTGGTGACTTCATGTATCTTGGTTATAAAGCCTTCTTCTGGTCATCTACCGAGACGCTCAGTAGTGGTTACGCATGGTACCGGTGCCTATATCATGACGATACAGATATGGGCAGGGACAGTTACTTAAAGAAAGGCGGTTTCTCTGTCCGTCTTGTGAGGGATTGACAATTTGACTATTTGCCCTGTGGAATACGAAAATTCTTTGATAAAATTGCAGAATATTATGATTTTAATTGGAAAATTTAAGCCGTTAACCATTTCATTCACCTGATTGCGAGTGCTATGCGATGATTTTTTTAGTTTTCGATTTTTCAATGGATATTTGACAACTCATCTTATATGTGCATTAAGCTCGCAGTAGGCGATGATCGGCGTCAGTGCCATCCCGGAGGATTGGTGTATGTAGGTCACCCCGCCGAGGCCATGGGGTAAGCCCTGGGAACCGGCACCCTGACCTTTGCCGCCATTTTACTGAGCTGTGCCGCTCGGCATGGTCTCGTCCTTCGCCCATCCGGCTATTTACTAGAGCAATATCAGGTCGTTTGTGGCTTGGGGTGAAGGTCTTTTCCTTCAAATAGGTACCGATTGAGAAAGATTTGCAAGGGGTAGGGAATTATATTAATTTATCCTGGATAGGGGCGAATGAGATTCGCGCCTAAAAGGTGTTTTTTGACATTGCGAGAAGAGCGTGCGCGGGTCACAGTCGATCAAGTGGCCACGGTAGTTTTAGAAACGCCATACAACGGAGAGTTTGATCCTGGCTCAGGACGAACGCTGGCGGCGTGCTTAACACATGCAAGTCAAGGGGAATCCTGCTTTCGGGCGGGAGGACACTGGCGAACGGGTGAGTAACGCGTAGGTAACCTACCTTGCAGATCGGGATAACCCCGGGAAACCGGGACTAATACCGGTTACGACCCCGACACATAAGTGTCGGGATGAAAGCGGCCTTGAGAAATCGGGGTCGCGCTGCGAGATGGGCCTGCGTCTGATTAGCTAGTTGGTAGGGTAAAAGCCTACCAAGGTGACGATCAGTAGCTGGTCTGAGAGGACGATCAGCCACACTGGGACTGAGATACGGCCCAGACTCCTGCGGGAGGCAGCAGTGGGGAATTTTGCGCAATGGGCGAAAGCCTGACGCAGCAACGCCGCGTGACCGATGAAGCTCCGAGGAGTGTAAAGGTCTGTCCCGGGAGAAGAAAGGCTCCGATGTGAATAATGTCGGAGGTTGACGGTACCCTGGAAGAAAGCCCCGGCTAACTTCGTGCCAGCAGCCGCGGTAATACGAGGGGGGCGAGCGTTGTCCGGAATCATTGGGTGTAAAGGGCTCGTAGGCGGATCGATCAGTCGGGATTTAAATACCACGGCTCAACCGTGGAGCTGGTCTCGAAACTGTCGGTCTTGAGTTCGGTAGAGGAAGGCGGAATTCCTGGTGTAGCGGTGAAATGCGTAGATATCAGGAGGAACACCGGTGGCGAAGGCGGCTTTCTAGCCCGATACTGACGCTGAGACACGAAGGCTAGGGGAGCAAACAGGATTAGATACCCTG
>JBGVTM010000318.1 GCA_041862535.1 Candidatus Neomarinimicrobiota bacterium
CCTGAAGATCTTTACCCTGCCTCTAAAACAAGGAAACCCCGAAACCGCTCTGGCGGCGCCCTTCTCGGTGATCATATCCGAGCGCTTGGCCAACACCTACTTCCCTGGAGAAAACCCGATCGGCAAGACGGTGCGGGTCAAAGAGGAGATGGAGGCGCAAATCACGGGGGTCTTCAAGAGAGTTCCCGCCAATACCCAACTGAGAAGCGACTTCGTAGTCTCGTACTCAACGCTCGAGAAAATCGGCGAGGATACTCAGTCGTGGACGAAACTCTTTCAGGATTACACCTACGTGCTCCTGAGGGAAGGGGTCGTTGCAGCAGAAGTCGAGCAGAAGATCCCATCGCTTCTCGCGCAGCACGTGGGCCAGGACGAGGCTGAGAATTACGTATTGCAGCTTCAGCCCCTGAAGCAGATCTATTTGCATTCAAACTTAAGCTACGAGTTGTTTCCCAACGGTGACCCCGCATACGTTTATGTCTTCGGATGCGTGGCCTTTCTGATCCTCTCAATCGCCTGCATCAATTTCATAAATCTGTCCACCGCCCGCGTTTCGCGCAGGCTCAAGGAGGTGGGCGTTCGGAAGGTACTGGGAGCTTTCCGGTTTCAGCTGGTCAGACAGTTTCTAAGTGAATCCATATTGTTAACTCTCCTTTCCATGGCCTTCGGCATCGCCCTCTTTGAGATCGCCAGACCGCGTCTGGAGTCTTTCTTGGGACGGCAGTTGGAGATAAACGTGTACGGTGATCCGGTGCTCTTGCTGTCTATTCTTGCCATGATCGTCATTGTGGGGTTGCTTTCCGGAAGCTATCCCGCATTCGTCTTATCTGGTTTCCAGCCATCCTTTCTGTTCCGGGGCGAGGTTTTCGGTACCGGCAGAAGATCTTTGCTCAGGAAGATTTTAGTGGCTTTCCAGTTCATGATCGCGGTGGCTTTGTTGTGCGTGACCTTCGCGGTTTACCGGCAGATTGATTTCGCGTTGACCACCGACCTGGGATTCGACAATAAAAATGTGCTGCTGATCGACGCCGGGGAGGGTATCTCCCCGGAGAAACAGGAGTTGGTGAAAAACGAGATTCTAAAAAGCGGCCTGGCTTCGACGGTGACCATCGCGGACTGCGCCCCAGGCGAAAACCGGCACAGTCTTTACCATATTCGCCCACAGAACAAGATGGACGAGGAACCCACCTTCCTGCACGGCGTTCGTATTGATCCGGACTACCTTACAGCCTTCGGGATCAAGCTGGTGGAGGGTAGGGACCTTTTCCGGGAGTCTGCCGCCGATGCCGGGAACTCCATCCTTATCAACCAGGCTGCGGTCCGGGATTTTGAGATAGATGAGCCAATCGGATTCAAGTTTTACCTTGGGGAAAAGGCATACCAGGTTGTAGGCGTGGTCGGCGACTTCCATTCTCATTCCTTTCACAATCGCATCCCGCCACTGGCACTGTTTGCCAGCACCAAGGACAAGCGCCTGATTGCGGCCAAGCTGCCGCCGGCATACACCTCCGCGTCCATATCCGGGATCGAGAACATCTGGAACACCGTTGTGTCGGACGTTCCCTTTGAGTATTCCTTTCTCGAAGACGTGATGAGCGAGAATTACCGGGAGGAGAGAAAACTGGGTACGCTCTTCACTACGTTCTCGCTTTTGACCGTGTTCGTAGCCTGCCTGGGTCTGTTCGGGCTTTCAGCTTTCAGCGCCGAGCGAAGAACCAAGGAGATAGGAATCAGAAAGACGCTGGGCGCGTCGGTCATCAACATAGTTCGGCTCTTATCCAGAGAGATCTTGCTACTGGCCGTTCTTGCCAATGCCGTAGCCTGGCCTTTAGCGTATCTGACCATCGATCGCTGGCTGGAGACATTTGCTTATCGGACGGACATCACCCTGACGATATTCCTGCTCTCCGGTTTGGTGGTACTCATCATCGCCCTGGCCACGGTCAGCTATCAGTCGATCAAGGCCGCCTTGGCCAATCCGGTGGACTCGCTCAGGTACGAATAGGAATACAGAGAGTTGATCATGTTTGGAAATTATCTGAAAGTTGCGGTCAGAAACATTGTCCGATACAAGGGCTATTCGTTCATCAACATAGCCGGTTTGGCCGTCGGAATGGCCTGCTTCATCCTGATCGCCCTGTGGGTCAGGGACGAACTGAGCTATGATAAGTTCCACCTGAATCGTGACCGGC
>JBGVTM010000319.1 GCA_041862535.1 Candidatus Neomarinimicrobiota bacterium
GTCAGGTCTGGGTGGCTGCCAAAGCCGCCTTTGGTGAGAATAAGAATGTCGCGGTGCGTGCACCCACGGCGGTGGCTGCCATTCGGGGCACCAAATACCGGGCTGTGGCGGACACGGCCGAGAGCTCGGTTTTGGTTTACGAAGGGAAAGTGGATGTAATTTGGGCCGAGAAAGTGGAGGAGACCCAGCAGGGCGATAGCGGTAGGGGCGGCGCCCCGGGCGCGATCAGGATCGGCCCCCCGCAGGAAGTTGCCCCCCCAGAAGAAGTACCAGGACCCTACGAAGTCTCCCTCGAAGAGTGGATCACCCTGGTGGAAGGCATGCAGATTAATGTCAGGCGGGACGGTAAGTACCACATGTTCGAGTTTGACGCGGCGGCTGACGAACAACTGGAGTTTGTCCGCTGGAATAAAGATCTGGACGCGCAGCAAGGCCAGTAAATTTGACTGGTATGGCTTAGCCGGCTGATTTGTAGCACCTATGCCTGATAAGCTGAAGCGGCTTTTAATCGGGTCGGGGCTGGGACTGCTCTCAGCCCTTTTTGTTTGGGCAGTGACCTCGGCGAAGTGGTCTTTCCTGACGGAAATGGTCGACGGTTATGAATTCCGGTCCTACGATAGCCGAGCTCGGGCCCGAAACCTGGATTTTCAGGAAGAGTCCATTGACACGGTTCTGATAATTGATATTGATCAGCAGAGTATCAACGAGCTGGGCAACTATTTTCGCTGGTACCACGACCGGCATGCGGCGCTGATTGACTATCTTTCTTCCGGCCAACCCAAGGCGATCTTATTTGATATCCTCCTCGATCCCGAACCCGATCCCTACCGGGACACGGCCTTTGTGAATGCCACCTACCGGGCCGGGAGCGTCTATCATGCCATTGCGCTGTCCGAAGCGGACACCCTGAATTTCCAGTATCCCATGACAGCACCTCCCGAAGGCGTGCACCTGCACACGATGAGCGCGGGAGAAAGCCTGGAGGACGTGGCTCGGTTCTACTTTGGCGATCCCGCAGCGGCGGCCTACCTGCGTGACCTGAACGCTGATCTCCTGCCGCCTGATGGCCGAATCAGGGCGGGCCAGGTTGTCCGCATCCCCACCGTGCTGGATGCGGCCGCCAAAACCTTGCAGGTACCTCCTGAGGTCGCTGATCATTTCCCTTCAGGCGAGCGGTTTGACATCTCCTTTATTGATCTGCTAAATGCCAGCAAGGGAATCGGCAGTGCCAACTTCCCCCAGGACCCGGATGGTATCATCCGCCGAGGTCCCACGGCAGTCTATTTCTCCAGCGCTGACCAGGCCTATCCCAGCCTGACCATGGCCGCCATTATGGATATTCTCGACGTGCCCAAGGATGGCCTGGAATACGATTTTAAACACCGGCGATTGAGGATGGTCAACCGTAGTGGTCAAGTGGTGCGAAACATACCTGTTGATCCTCAGGGTCGCCTCTGGGTGAACTACTATGGCACCCACCGCACCTTCCGTTATATTCCCTATGCCTGGGCCACATCCGAGATGCTCCCGGCGGATTATTTTAAAGGGAAAATCGTGCTGGTAGGCTCGACCCTCGCCGGTTTGATGGACCTGCGTAATACCCCTGTCCAGGAAGCCTTTCCCGGAGTAGAGATCCATGCTAATGTGATCATGAGCATTCTCATGAACGAATTTGTACGCCCCATATCCAAGGTTTCTATGTTCTGGATCATGGCAGCTTTGGGTTTGGTATTGGGGGCTATTCTGGTCTGGTTTAAGGGCTTATTCTCGCTGTTGATTACAGTTATAGCTGCCGCGGGGTGGATGCTGTTCACCTACGCCTGTTTTCTGGGTGACCTGGTGGTGTTCGAGATGGTGCGGCCCATCATCGGGATAGGGGGCACTTTCCTCAGCGTTAATTTGTATCAATACCTCGTACTGGAGAAGGACAAGCGCTTCCTCCGCAAAACCTTTAGCACTTACATCTCGCCTGAGCTCATCGAGCAGATGGTGGATAGCAAGCATGAACCGCAGCTGGGAGGGGAGTCGGGCGTACGAACGGCCTTCTTCACCGACATCCAGTCCTTTTCCAGTTTCTCGGAGATACTTACCGCACCGCAACTCGTGGCGTTGCTCAACGAGTATCTCACCGCCATGACTGACATTCTCCTGAAGGAAGGAGGCACTCTGGACAAGTTCGAGGGTGATGCTATCGTTGGCATTTTTGGGGCACCGATGCCCATGGATGACCACGCCCTGCGGGCCATACGTACGGCACTCGGAATGCAGGAAACCCTGGCCGGGCTCAGGAAGAAGTGGGGCTCTGAAGGGAAAAAGTGGCCAGAACTGGTACACAATATGCGCATGCGTATCGGAATCAACTCCGGGGACTTCGTCACCGGTAACATGGGAATCACATCCCGCATGAATTATACCATGATGGGTGACGTGGTTAACACCGCCGCCCGGCTGGAGGCATCCGGCAAGCAGTATGGAATCTATATCCAGTGCACAACCGGTTCCCTGAACCTGGCCGGCCCTGACGCCTTTGAATGGCGGGAGATCGATAAGGTGCGGGTGGTAGGGAAGTCGGAAACGGTAGATACCGTCGAGATTATGGCCTGGAAAGGCGAACTTCCGGCAGCACTGCTGGAAATGCGCGACCTGTATCAGGAAGGCATGGCTCTTTATCGGCAACGACAATGGGACCGGGCCCGGCAAGTGTTCGAGCGGAGTGAACGTCTGGAGGAGGTCTTTCCCAAGCGTCCTACAACTCCCAGCCGCGTGTATATTGAACGCTGCGACCATTTCAAGGCCCATCCTCCCGGTGCTGACTGGGATGGCAGCTGGACCCTCACAGCGAAATAGCCGCGCAACTCAATACCGCACTCTCCCACCGACAACTCAGCGCAACAACAGAAAATGGGACTGAGTTCCCCGTAAGCCCCTCATCTGGCTGCAAAGTGCTTCCTCACCAGGGGTCGACGCAGTAATATTCAAAGGGTAATCTCCCGCGCTTAATAGGATTATAAATAACACTTCCTGAAAAGATATCGCTAGATGAGGCCAGTGCAGGTGCTAATCTGGGCAGCGGTGGTCATTTGGGCCGCATCTACTCAGACCTATGGCCAACAACGCATACTCCCGCTACGCTTGCCCGAGCTGCGGGAACTGTCCGCTTATTTTCATCAGCGCTATGAAGCTCAGCACCGGGAGGCGGAGAAACTGGCCGCTGCCAGTCGGCTGGCCGTACGGCTGGTATTGCCGGATGGTCGCCAAGCTGCGCTGCAACGGTTTTCTCGCGGACAGCCCTTCTATTATATCACCACCAATCTCAACGCGGCCCGAACCGTGGGTACCGATCGTGTCTGGCCGGGAGGCGGGCCTGGCCTGGCCCTTACCGGTGCGCAGCTGACCCTGGCTGTATGGGACGATGCCGGTATCCGGACAACCCACCAGGAGTTCGGGAACCGGATTGCGCCTATTGACGGCTGGACATCCATCAGCGACCACGCCACTCATGTAGCCGGGACAATCATCGCGGCCGGCGTAGTGGCCGCTGCTCGAGGGATGGCCTACGAAGCCAACGTTCACAGTTACGACTGGTATGATAACCTTGCAGAAATAGCCAGTGCCGCTGTCGACGGGCTCGCCCTTTCGAATCATTCCTATTGTATCGTAAGGGGCTGGCAGTGGAACTGGCATGGTGATGGGAAGTGGGCCTGGTTCGGCGATGAAGCCGTCAGTGCCACCGAAGACTACCTGTTCGGCTTCTATGATAGCACGGCCAGCGATTGGGACCAGATTGCGGTCAACGCGCCAGCTTATCTGATAGTAACCGCAGCCGGCAATGACCGGGCCGATGCGGGGCCGGAGCCGGGTGAATCGCACTGGGTTTGGGATGGCAGCCAATGGGTTTTATCCACCGAAGCGCGCAATCATGATGGGGACTATGACTGTCTCCCCGGGGGCGCCCAGGTGGCCAAGAACGTCCTGGTGGTGGGAGCCGTCCAGGATATTCCCGATGGCTATGCTGATACCACCGACGTAGTCATGACCAGCTTCAGTTCCTGGGGGCCTACCGATGATGGACGCATTAAGCCTGATTTAGTAGCCAATGGCATGGAGCTGTACTCGACCCTGGCATCTAGTGATACTGACTATGGCTCGTTCAGTGGCACCTCAATGGCGGCTCCCAGCGTTACCGGTTCCGTAGCACTACTGCAGCAGCACTATCAGCAGACTCACAATGGCAGCTTTCCACTGGCAGCCACCCTCAAGGCCCTGCTGATTCATACCGCCGATGAGGCCGGCAGTACCCGGGGACCTGACTATATTCATGGGTGGGGGCTGCTGAATACCGCGGCGGCAGCCACTCTGATCTCCCGGGACACTGCCACTCAAAGGACTATCCAGGAATTAACCCTTCATGAAGGGGAGGTCCACTCCGCTGCATTAACCTGCGACGGCACCGAGCCCCTCATGGTAACCATCAGCTGGTCCGACCCGCCGGGAACTGTCCCAGCAGCCCAGCTTGATCCTGAGACGCCAGCACTAATCAACGACCTGGACCTGCGGTTAACCCGGGCAATTGATGGCTGGAGCTTCTATCCCTGGCGACTGGCAGTTGAGAGTCCCACCGCGGCAGCCGTCCAGGCCGATAATAGTGTCGACAACGTAGAACAGATTCTTATCTCTACGCCAGATCCAGGAGAGTACACCATTACCGTGGACCACAAGCATACCCTCCTGGCAGGAACCCAGGACTTTTCCATGGTGATCACCGGGGCTTCTTTCCCCCAACAGCATCACGTCTTGGTCTGGGAAGGGGACTCGGCAGGTGTCGATTACAGCGGCACCTACATCCGTGATCTTCTTTTGAATACTGACAGTCTGGAGGTCACTTACACTACCACCTTCCCGGCCTCATTGGAAGGCTATGATGCCGTATTTCTGTCTTTCGGCCCCCCTGGTTCGGTGTCGATCAGAACCAAATTTGTTGACTCCATGGCTATTATCGTTCAAGGATATCTGGAGAGTGGTGGCTCCCTCTACCTGGAAGGCGGGGATGCCCTGGGTACTGACCAGAAGGACAATCCCGCCCTGCTGGCACTCCTGGGAATTGAAGCTGCAATTGATGGCTATGGGGCACCCAATCCTATCGATGAATTGGAGGGCCAGTCGCAGGCTATTACCAGTGGTATGTCGTTCAATTCCTCGAATCAGGTGAATACAACATACCTCGACTCTTTTGTCATTGGCAGCGGCACGGCGGCGTTTGTAGAGA
>JBGVTM010000320.1 GCA_041862535.1 Candidatus Neomarinimicrobiota bacterium
CTTCTTCCAGCGCATCCTGGCTGCATCGACCGACAGCCGCAATATGGTGAAAAAGGCCGTGAACTGGGCCTTGCGGCAGATTGGCAAGCGCAATGCTGTCCTGAACAGGCGGGCCATCGCCGTGGCCCGGGAAATTCTGGCCAGGGACAATCCCACTGCCCGCTGGATCGCCAGCGACGCCCTCCGCGAACTGCAAAGCGAGGCAGTGCAGAAGCGGTTGCCAGACAATGTAGCCAAGGTATGACCGTCACAGAACAGTCAGGGGCAAACGCCATCACCCGCTGCTGGGGGGACGGCGATCCCCTGATGGAAGCCTACCACGATTCCGAGTGGGGACGTCCCGTCCACGACGACCGTACCCTGTGCGAGTTCCTCCTGCTGGACAACTTCCAGGCCGGACTGTCATGGCGGACTATCTTGCATAAGCGTGAGAATTTCCGCCGGGCCTTCGACGGCTTCGATCCCTACAAGATCGCTGCCTACACTAATGTTGACCGTCAAAGGTTGATAGCCGACCCCGGCATCATCCGTAACCGGGCCAAGGTCAATGCCGCCATCACCAATGCTCAGGCCTTCTTGAAGGTGCAAAAAGAGTTTGGCTCGTTCGACCAGTATATCTGGCAATTCACGGATTATCAGACCATCCGGAACCCCGGGTATACCGCCTGGGAAGATATTCCAGTCTCCTCCCCGGAATCGGATGCCATGTCGCGGGACCTGGGAATCCGGGGATTCAAGTTCGTCGGGACCACCATCTGCTATGCCTATATGCAGGGCATCGGCATGGTGGATGACCATCTGCTGACTTGCTTTCTCTACGGCCAGCTCTGATCCTGATCTAGGCCGTCATGCCAGTTCGGCCTTAACTTTGATAGCATAGCTTAGAAGCAAACATCCTGAGGCAGTCAAACCGTATGCCTGAATTAAACATTCACCCTACCATTGCTGGGTTGGAGGAGAAAATAATCGCCTTCCGGCGGCACCTCCACCAGCACCCGGAGCTCGGCTTCCAGGAAGTGGAGACCGCCCGCTACATTCTGGAACAGATCGAGGACGTCGACTTGGAGATACGCCACCCGGTGGCCACCACCGGCATCGTGGCTACCATGCGCAACGGCCGGGGACCTTGCATCGCCCTACGAGCCGATATGGACGCACTCCCCATACAGGAGACCAGCAATGTCCCTTACCGGTCGGTCAACGACGGTGTGATGCACGCCTGTGGGCATGACGGGCACATGGCCATCCTACTCGGCACTCTTCTGGCCCTGGACCGGCACCGGGATCAATGGCAGGGGGTGATTAAGTTCATCTTCCAGCCATCCGAGGAGGGCAACGCCGGGGCGCGCCACATGCTGGCGGAAGGAGCCCTGAAAGACCCGGACGCAGAGGCCATCTTCGGCCTGCACTTATGGAACTATCAGCCCTTCGGTACCGTTGGTATTCGGTCCGGGCCGGTACTAGCAGCGGCCGACGAATTCGAGATCATTGTCAAAGGCGTCGGCGGACACGCTGCCATGCCCCAGGGCACTATCGATGCCGTCTATGTAGCCTCCCAACTGGTCGTGAGCCTGCAGTCCATCGTGAGCCGGAACCTCGACCCTTTGGAATCAGGGGTCCTGACCATCGGGCAGATTCAGGGTGGCTATAACTTTAACATCATTGCCGATAAGGTGACCCTGAAAGTGACCGCTCGGGCCTATCGCGAGGAGGACCGCCAGATCATCAAGCAGCGGTTGAAGGCCGTCTGCGAAGGGATATCCGCCACCTATGGTGCTGCCGTCGAGCTGGATTACCGCGATGGCTACCCACCCACCGTGAACGATCCCGCAATGACGGAGGTGACTGCGCGGGCTGCCCGCAGAGTGGCCGGTGATGCGGTCGGTGAACCCTTCCTCTCTATGGGCGGTGAGGATATGGCCTATTTCCTGCAAGCAGTCCCGGGCTGCTTCTTCTTCCTGGGATCAGCTAAACCGGAGCATAAGCCCGCCGAAGTACCTCATCACTGCTCTCACTTCGATTTCGATGAGGGCGCCCTGGTGGTGGGTGCCAGCGTTTTCATAGAGATCGTCCGGGAAATGCTCCCGGTCCCTCCCCCATGATACCGGAAAGCCAGCTCCCGAAAGTCAACCGTTGAGTTATACCTTGATATCTGAACTGATCCTGAAGCTAGCCGTTCCTCGTTACCAGGAAGCCAGAGATCCTGCGGTACGGACCCGCATCGGGCAACTGGAGGCCTGGGTGAGTATAGTAGTCAATACTGTGCTCACCGTCATAAAGTTGTTTCTGGGGCTGGCAATCAATTCGCTGGCACTCATTGCCGACGGCGTCCACACCCTCTCTGATGTGGTCACTTCGGTAGTGGTTCTGGTAGGCTTTAAGATTGCCGGCAAACCGGCTGATAAGGAGCATCCCTTCGGTCACGGCCGGGCCGAGTACGTCGCCACTATCATTATTGCCGTGATGCTGGCAGTGGTGGGATTCGAGTTTATCAAGTCCGCTATAGGCCGGCTGATCGAGCCGGTGCCCATTGCAGCCGGTTGGCTGGTAATGATCATCATTTTCCTCACCCTGCTGGTGAAGGTTTGGCTGGGACAGTTCTCTATGGATCTGAGCCGGCGCATCTCCTCATCCACACTCAAAGCGGATGCCTGGCACCACTGGAGCGACGCCATCAGTTCCGTGCTGGTGCTGGGAGCCGTCGGCGGCTGTGCCTTAGGCTATCCCGCCCTGGATGGTATCGGCGGGATCCTGGTCGGCGCGTATCTCATCTGGTCAGGTTTCGCCATCGCTAAAGAGGTGATTGATCCCCTCCTGGGAGAACCACCAGCACCGGAACTGATCGGACAAATCCGCGAACTGTGCCGCCAGCAGGCACTCGTGATCGATGCTCACGACATCACCGTGCACAACTATGGACACCACAAATTCATCGCCACCCATGTAGAAGTGAGTGACCGCCTATCAGCACAGGAAAGCCACGATGTTGCCGAGAATGTAGCCGATTCTTTGCGCCGGGAACTCGGAGCCTATGCCACTGTCCACGTTGACCCGATTGATCTGGAGAACCAAGTAGTCCACCAGGTAGCCAGCTTACTCGATACGCTGAGCAATCAATCGGAGATCTTCTTGAGCTTCCATGACCTGCGAGTGGTGAACATACCTGAGCGCCAGGTAATCCTCTTTGATATGGTTGTGACTCCGGATGCCAGCGCGGGGAAAAAGCATGCCACCCAGCGCTGGGTCCACCGGGAACTGCTCAAAGCTTTCCCCGACACACTCATCAAGATCCAAATCTGCCCTCCGCATACCTACCGCTGACCGAAAGCGAATCCGGCTTCCCAACTAGGGGTCGCTAGGTCCGGGATAAATCGACGGCACCGAGCCCGTAATCGCGGGGCTTGCCTAGGTAATTACCGTGCCGCCAGGGGCAGGAATGGTACTGAGGAGGTAGCAGTCAGTCTGCCAGCAAGTGGCTCAAAGAAGGCCGGCCTCGTCCACGCGGAGGCAGTGGCCGATAACGGATGCTCTCCAGACGCCGTGAATCAGGGGCCCGTCAACAGCACATCCCCACCGTCAGCCTACTCTTCTTTCGCCTCGGTGGCTTTCTTAGGCTTCGGTGGCGGCGGCATGGCCCGCTTAGGCTTCTTGCGCCGCCGCGTCCTGCCGTAGCTGCCCCGATACAGCTTTCCCCGACGCGTCCGCTGGTCGCCCTTGCCCATAAAAATCCCTACAACTTGCGTTTGACTATCCTGGCTATCCTGTAATTTACAAAATAACCCCTACTGGGCTATCCCCAACTCGGGCTTTAACACCTCTGCTAATCACACTTCTCAGACAGCCTTATTGTCCGGATAGACAACCGTATCTGCGGGATCACGCATCCCCACCGCCAGGTAGATACAGTCCTCCTCAGTCCGATTCAGAAGCTGGTGCGCCGGGCCGCCCGCCTTTAACGAGATGGCATCACCGGGACCCACTTCATAACAATCCTCGCCGACCCGCAGCGTCGCTTGTCCCTCCAGAACCAGCAGGAATTCTTCCTCGTGGGTATGGTAGTGAAAACGCGACGAAACCTGCCCGGGGCGCATGCGACAATAGTTCACTCCGATTCGTGCGGCTCCTGTGGCCTTGCCCAGGCGCCGCCGCGTACGGTACTTCTCCGCCGGCTGGTCCAGGTAGTGGCGCTCCTCGTCCACCTCGCCGAGATTCTTGATAAAATGCGGCCGCGTAGGTGAAGACATATTTCAGCTCCTGAAAAATTCCATCTGAAAATAAATACAGGCTCACCAGCCGGTCGGGCAGAACGTTGGCCTAGGCCAGCGTTATGTCCAGGAACATCATGACCATGAATCCCAGCAGCAGCGCGAAAGTGGCCAGGTGTTTGTATCCACCACGGTGGGTTTCGGGGATGATCTCGTCACTGATGATGAACAGCATCGCCCCTGCCGCAAAGCCTAGGGTCCAGGGCATCAGCGGCTCCGCCAGCCAGACCGCAGCGCTCCCCACCAGCCCCCCGACCGGCTCCACCAGCCCGGTCAGCAGGGCCACCAGGAAAGCCTGCCTTTTCGGGTAGTCGATCGCCCGCAGCGACGCTGCCACCGCCAGTCCCTCCGGCAGGTTCTGCAGACCGATCCCGGTGGCCAGCGAGATGCCGTTGCCCACATTGCCGCCGGCAAAGCCCACGCCCACCGCCATCCCCTCCGGAAAATTATGCAGCGTGATCGCGATGATGAACAGCCAGATACGGCGCAGTACCGTCGCCGCTGGTCCCTCCACCCCTGCTATGAAATGCTCGTGCGGGACGAACCGATGGATCATCCAGAGCACTAGCGCCCCGAGCAGCAGGCCGCTCATCACGATCGTCACCGCCAGGGCCGTGTGCCGGAATTGGCCTTCCGCGTATTCTATGGCGGGCAACAGTAGCGAAAAAAACGACGCGGCCAGCATGATCCCCGCCGCCGCACTCAGCATGATGTCTTCCGTCTTAGCGGATAGTCTCCTGATCAGGAAAATGCCGAGTGCCCCGACACCGGTCCCCAGGCCGGCAATCAGGCTGGCCGTCCAGCCATACCAGATGATATTCACTGATTCCGTCATCGCTCCTTATCTATCAAGCCTCAATGCGCTATCTTCGGCGCGCCAATAATGCTGAAGGTAGTACCCAGGGTTTATCGTCGGCGTAACGCCCCACCCACGACAATGATACTGGCCGTCGCGCCGCCTCTCAGAATCGGCAGCATCTTATCCCAGGATCCCTGCTCACGCAGGACCAGCGCAGAAGCAAGTATCACTGCCGCCCAGATAATGGCCAGCCCTATTACAGCAACCTGTGATCGATCCATATTACCACCGATATATGCTTCCCTGAAAATAAGACTTCACCTCAACCATCCTCAACTGTTCCGACCATAACTCCGTGACCATCATCCTGAGCTTAGCCTGCCCTGAGCGAATCCCACCGGCGCATCGAAGGAGCAGCGAAGAATCTCAACCGCTGCAGTAGGCGAGTACCGCTGTACGCCCTTCCGGTTCTCCCACTCCCTTCAAAAGTTTTACCCCGTCCGAAGGCGGGGTCTAAAGTCCCGCCGCAGGTGTAATCCCCAGCTACGGCTGGGCCAGCCGACATAACTTGTCCCGAGAGCACAGCGATTCGGCCACCTGTCCCCAGCCCGGCCCCTGCCGGACACAGCAAATCCCTTAGCCCCAGATTTCAATCCGGGGTATCCGTATTCCCACTAGGCTTTTCCCCTTGAATCTTCTATTGGCATTCCAGATGTCTTAATCTTAAAGGCGTGATAGACCGTTCTTGCCTTGGGAAGGTAGAAGCCCGTGAGAGAGCCTGGGTCGTCACGCCTTGTTCCTGACTAACCCGAACAGTTGAGTGGGCCGCCCCTCCATCTGGGGTAAGCCCGCATTTGCAAGGATGGGAGATCCAGGATGAAACAGAAAGCGGAAGCCCCCTGTGTTGGCATCGATGTATCCAAAGCCACACTGGATATCGGTGTCATTCCCTCTGGAGAAAGTTGGTCGGTAGCCAACCGGGGAAACGATATTGCTATCCTGGTCAAGAAACTACGTCGGCTGAAGCCCAAGATCATTGTCCTTGAGTCCACCGCACGATTGGAAATGCTCGTTGTGGGAGCTCTGGCAGCCGCGTCACTGCCTGTGGCTGTGGTCAATCCGCGCCAGGTACGGGACTGCCAGATCATTGGTTGCAGTCTGACCAACAACTGATTATTATCGACTATTTGCTACCCCATCTTCTCCCGCAGATACTCTTTCAGCTGATCCATGCTCACCTGCTCCTGCTCCCTGCTGTCCCAGTCGCGAATGTATGACATCCAGAAGGCACTCTTGAATTGTTTAGCTATCCATAGCTTTATTTTGGCTCGCCGCGTGATCCCCAGGCCCTTGGCTTCTCTACCAAGGGACTGAACAATCCATACCTGTGCTCATCTTAGATATCCTGGTATGAGTTGATATTCGCTCTGGCATCAAGTTACTTGTTAAGCTCGTTAGTCTCCTGAAATCTACACCTCTTCCGGCCTTAATCGATTGATGATGACACCCATTATGATCTTGCCACTTTAAAATAGATCTCTTTTTTTGCTCTGATCTTTCTCTTTATCGCACTTTTTGTTTTTTAACAATCTGCCAAGGCCGGCATTCATACAATTCTATTAAGCAAAAATCAATAATCTTAAACTCTTATTACATCTTGTTAATAATTAAGTTAGATCGGGCTTCCTTGTCTACTTGACTAATGATCTATTCGTCTGCTGCATTAGCATGTTAGGTTTTTAAAATAAATCACCTATGTTCAATATGCTAAGTTGTATATTATATTAATTTTAAATTACAATATTTTTACAAATTTTTAGCTTTAAGATTTCGGTTTTAAGAAAGACCCTTATATAATGTTATTCCCCATAATAAGTTAATGAATACAACTATGATAAGAATCACAATTAAAAAATAGCGTATTAACTTATTAAAAGAATTTTTTTTAATTAGAAATAAGTAAAAAATAACGGGGAAACCAATTAAAGTAATTATGTATAATGGAGGTGCAAATAGCCAAAGCTCTCCCGGAATTAGCCAAACGAGCCTTGGTACATGCGGTATAAGAATATTTGAGTCTTTTATTAAATGCCAAAAATAAGCAGCTGGAATAGCCCAGCTCCATAAAATTACAGTTAATAATATTGTATTTAATATGCGAGCTGGGCTAAAGTAATTTACTTTTTCTTGTCTTTTCAATAGAAATGAAATCTATTAGACCATTTAATCCTTATTAATATTAAATAAAATTATAGCCTAAATTGACTCAGCTTCTGAGCTAAATTATCATCATCACCAACACTATTAATACAGTTTATAATCGAAGCATCTATGGATTTCTTAACCAAATCCATTAAACCAACTAATGCCTGCGCCCTTTCATCCGTTCCATTATATATTTGCGTATAAATTACATCATTAGTGCTTGGGTCAATAAAATCGAGCTTTATTTGGATGCTAGAGTTGGCGCCAACATTAATTAATCCAGCGTATCTACTTGCTTGAACACTTAACAGCTGCAAATCAACTTTTATTTCTCCTTCTCCTGTTCCAACCCATTCGTGACCGGATGAGGTTAACAGAACATTCAGACCTTCAAACAAAGCTTCATCTATCGGTCTTTCTTCATATAAATTATAGGTGTGAATACCCTGTTTAAAGGTTGCCAATAAACCGATATCAGAACTTTTATCTGCAAAATCACCCTGGCTGAATTTAACAGCTGGTTGAACATTTGCTAGCTTATTGAGGCCATAAATATTAGCATCAAAATCAGGTAGTAATGGTACATATACAGTGTGCATACACCCCGCGATCATGATAAAAACCAAAATTGAGAGAAAAAAGTTGCGCTTCATGATTCACTTCATCCTATATTAGTTTGTATTAAGAGAGATATTATTTTGAAAAGGATTTTTATTTACAAGGAATTTACCTTTATTAAATACGATCTTTTCCTTTGGAAATATAGCGCCAATAACAAAACCCCCTCCTAATCCTATGCCAGTAATAATAGCGATAACTTGACCCCCATTTTCTACTTCAGTAAATGGGTCTGCTTCAACTTGCAAGACGGCCGATATTGCAGAAAGTAAAAATAAAGCACCCCCAAACAGAGCGCCTTCAATGGCATGGTTGCCTACTTTAGCTTTGACATACTGGATTTCGGTCAATGGAAAGGTAATATTTTCCGAAGTTAGTTGATTTATAAAACTTAAAGTTTGGGCGGTAAAAACAAGATCTGTACCATTAAATCTTGACCTGTCATTTTTAATAATAAGACCCTTTGAAAACCTCCTTACCGGCCCATTTTGGTTTGAGATTGATTGAGCATTAGAAACAGAGGGGTAGAAGAATAATATACAAAGGGATGAAACAATCGAGAAAACTATTTTTGATTTCATGACGCTTACCATCATTATAAGATATTAGATATTTATTTCGTTCATATTTAATTTAAAAATAATAGCAAAGTATAATTTATAAAATGTAGCCTAAATGTAACAGATTTAAAATGCATGAATTTAGTATTACATTTATATAACCCCGGCAACTCTAACTATTTAGAAAGCTAATTTAAAAAATTATCATTATGCAAGAAAATAATTGTAACGAGCAAGAAATAAGACACCCTCCTTGTTGCCCTTAATACTGGATACTAATTGCAATTAGCTAACCGCTAATCCGCCAGCCGGCGTAATACACTATCATCCCCAGTACCCCATACCAACCATCAGATCGATGACGATACGTTAAAAGAACCTGGGGATGTTATCCTTCACCTTGGACAGGAGCTCACCGGCGAGCTCATTTCTCAGACTCTGATATGCCTGCTGGAGAAGTTCTTCCGGTGTGGAAGACGAGCCCAGAATCCTCTCAACACGCCCTGGTTTAACCTTCTTTGTCCTCGGTGGCGAGTGGAATGCCACAAACTCAGGGTAGCGGTTTAGTATCTTGACGTCGATGCGATCATGTCCTTCATTGTGCAGTTTCCTGCCGCGATCCGTAATCTGGAAATAACCCTGCCTTGGACTGGATAAAACCTTGGATTGGATGAAGTACGCCTTCGCCCAATGTATCCTGTTATCATATTTGGTCTGCTGACCACTGGGCAGTAATTCAGCGAGGTCCTCTTCAGTCATGTCAAACGCATCTACCAAGCGTACTCTTGCCTCACTGATTGAATGCTCTTTGCCATCCGCGGCAAGATCCAGCAGTGGTTTGAAGAAGGACTGGAAATCAGGTACCGGCATTGATGCCTCTCCTATTTTAGCCTATATGAGAGCAAACATCAGTCTGAATGTAAGTTACACATTGCTGGTAGATATTTGCATCCAGTTTAAGGAATTAGCGCCTGACCGGCCGGGATATACCGCTCATTTTTCCCCTATCTCGCAAACCTCACGCAGGACAACATCCCCCGTAAACCGTCATCCTGAGTTTCCCCCGCGTAACGAAAGGTAGCGGGTCTGGCCGAAGGATGACTTTAGTTCATTATAATACCCGAGTCACACTGAGGCTCTCGAAGTGCGACTCGGGTAGCCCGATGGTCCTCCCAAATCGTATCTTCTCGCCAACCCAAGCATTCCATTCCCCATGTTCATCGACTACGCCCGGATCATCATCAGGCGCGGAGCGTCATTCTCGTTCTTCATTCTTCAATATTCAATCGACAATCTTCAATCATCATTCATTCCCGCGCACTACACTAATGTAGATTCCCTTCATCCCATACTTACAGTCATCGCGAGTCCGGCAGCTGGCGGACGTGGCAATCTCTGCCGCTCCTTTCTTCCTGGCTGACCGCTAATTGCTAACGACTAATCGCTGACCTCTCCTCGCCCTTCGTTTTCCTCTGCGCGTCCTCTGTGGTTTTCTTATTTGATTTGTTCGTCTCCGGCGCGAGAACCCGACGGATACGTGTAGGGTTTAAGCAGAGGCGAGGTAATTAAGCGTGGCTCATAGGCCTTTCCAAGTGTGCGGATGAAAGCTAAAGCCCACAGGTCAGACTGAAACTGTGTTGACTCAACAAGTATAGCGGTGTAAAATTGGAAAAAGCATATGCCAGAAGCCCCTTCAGTGGGCAAATCGGGAGTATTGGTTTAGACTATGACCCGAAGAGTATCTATTCCATATAAACTAACGAGGATAGCCTCGTTTGTCCTCCTTGTTCTTAGTATTAGTTGCGACATTTCTCCGCCAGACATTGTTATTCTCCAGCCCCAGGCAGGTAAATCCTACTACGGCACACTGCCCTGCGATCTTAGAGTTACGGATAATAAAGGTGTTAATAAAGTTGAAGTATTTTTAGATGGACGATCTGTATACTTATTTACAAGTGCACCATACAAGGCGGATATTGAATTCTCGGGATATGATGGCACAACAGTTGAATTCAAAGCCGTTGCCCAGGATGATGCCGGGAATTTTGCAGAAGAAACCCGGAGCGTAAAACTCTATCAACTACCTCCACCTGCCTCCCCTATTCTGTCCACACCACCCAACGGTTCTACCATTTCAGATGACACGCCCACGTTTGACTGGAGCGATCCTACCTACGCCGTCGGTTACGAACTGATGGTGGACAACGAAAGTTCCTTCACCTCTCCTGAAATTTACGAGACCAACCTCAGCAGCAGCACCTATACTCCGTCCTCAGGCCTCAGCAGTGACACTTACTATTGGAAGGTGAGAGCCAAAAATAGTGCTGGTGTCTGGGGGAACTGGTCCCCAATCTGGAGCTTTACCATCGCGGGCAACATCGTGGTTATCGAGCCCACCAGTTCCACGGTTTGGGACCTTGGCCAGCAGAACGTGACCATCAGTTGGGATACTGGCAACTTGGGCGGCACCGTAGACATCCACCTGTATAAGGGTAGCACCCAGGTGCGCACCATCATCACGGGCACCAGCAACGACGGAAGCTATACCACCTGGGACTTGCCGACCGACCTGACGCCGGACACCGACTATCGCGTGCGGGTCTACCAGGATGCCAGCCACTACGACTACAGCGAATACTTCACCATCGCGGGCAACATCGTGGTTACTGAGCCCACCAGTTCCACGGTTTGGGACCTGGGCCAGCAGAACGTCACCATCAGCTGGTATACCGGCAACCTAGGTGGCACTGTGGATATCCACCTGTACAAGGGCACCAGCCAGGTAGAGACTATCGCCACCGGCACTAGTAATGACGGAAGTCACACTACCTGGGACGTGCCCACAAGCCTGACCCCGGACACCGATTACCGGGTTCGGGTCCACCAGGATGCCAGCCATTACGACTACAGCGATTACTTTACCATCGCGGGCAACATCGTGGTCACCGAGCCCACCAGTTCCACGGTTTGGGATCTGGGCCAGCAGAACGTCACCATCAGCTGGGATACCGGCAACCTGGGTGGCACTGTGGATATCCACCTGTACAAGGGCACCAGCCAGGTAGAGACTATCGCCACCGGCACTAGTAATGACGGAAGTCACACTACCTGGGACGTG